>CAYGMR010000001.1:0-34389 GCA_964350725.1 uncultured Ardenticatenaceae bacterium
TGTAAATCCGCCAGTTGGGTTATAATTCAGCTATGTTGTTAATTCTCACACATGAAAAGGCTGATTTTGATGCCATCGCATCCCAACTGGGTGCTTACAAACTGTTCCCCGCAGGCATACCGCTGCTGCCACGTCATACCAATCGTAATGTGCAACAGTTCCTCAATTTGTATTGGGATGTGCTGCCATTTATGCGTCCAGATGATTGGCGGCGACGGCGTGTCGATAAGGTCATCCTGGTTGACACACAAAACCTCAACAGCGTGCGTGGCATGGTCAGGAATCCACAAGTACGCGTGATTGATCATCACATTGGCCATGAGCCGCGCCCTGGCTGGACGTATCAGGTGGAAGCGGTGGGGGCGACGACAACGCTGTTGGTAGAAATGTTACAAGCCAATGGCCTGCTGTTGACACCGGAAGAGGCTACCTTATTATTGCTGGGTGTATACGAAGACACTGGTTCCTTGACGTATGACACCGCCACAGCCCGTGATGTGCGCGCAGCGGCCTGGTTGTTTGAGCAAGGGGCTCAGTTGGATGTGGTGCGTCGTTTTTTGATGATTCCTCTGACATCCGCACAACAAGCTTTGTATGCTGACCTACAGGCAAACGTGCAATGGTCAAAGGTCCAAGGGCGTGCAATTGCGGTGACAACGGCCGTTGCTCCCCGAGGCTTCAACGACGAAATATCTTCCATTGCCCATCGCTTGCGTGAAACGCTCACGCCGGCAGGTTTATTTGTGCTGGTGCAGGTGGGCAACGATGTGCAGCTTGTGGCGCGCAGTTCGCATGCCAGTGTGGATGTTTCTTTGGTGGCCAAAGCGCTCGGTGGCGGGGGGCACAGTCGTGCGGCGGCGGCCTTGGTTGTGGGTTCGACGGTAACGGCCGTTGCCGAAAAAGTCACTGCACTGCTGCCAAAGGCTGTCAAACCACTCGTGCGCGTGGCCGAAATTATGTCATATGGCGTGCAAACCATTACCACAGAACAGACCATCGCCGCAGCGGCGCGTCAAATGCTGCGCACGGGACATGAGGGCTATCCGGTGGTGGAAGTTGCAAACGGCCGTATTCAGGGCTTATTGACGCGCAATGCTGTTGATCGCGCCATGAACCATGAAATGGGTCACCTTCCAGTAAGTCGCATCATGAAAGTGGGGTCAATCACGGTACGGCCGTCTGAATCCATCGAGCGGGTACAAGAGTTGATGCTGCGCGAAGGCTGGGGTCAAATTCCTGTTGTTGCCGACATGGATGACGCTGAGGGAATCGGTTCCGACCCTATCGGCATTGTCACGCGCACCGATTTGCTGAATTATTGGTTCCAACCGGTCACAGAAACGGCCGAATCTGATATGCGCGCCTTATTGGAAGCCTCTTTGCAGCCAGAGATGTGGGCATTGGTGCAGGCGGTGAGTACAGCCGCAGCTGAGTTACAAATGCCGCTTTACTTTGTGGGCGGTCTC
Source organism: uncultured Ardenticatenaceae bacterium (assembly GCA_964350725.1). GTDB lineage: Bacteria > Chloroflexota > Anaerolineae > Promineifilales > Promineifilaceae > JAACFF01. The sequence goes on from CAYGMR010000001.1 coordinate 1,467, forward strand.
GTGCGTGATGTTTTGTTGGGTAAATCTTCAATCGACTTGGACATGGTTGTTGAAGGCGACGCCATTTTATTGGTGCGTAATTTACAAATGCGCTTTGGCGGTGAAGTGCACACCCATTCGCGTTTTGGCACCGGCAAATGGTTCGTGACGCCACAGATTTGGGCGGCCGTAACCGCACAATATGGCACTGATCAACCATCACAACAACCAGCGCAATCCAAAAACAATCACATACAGCCATTGCCAGCTTCGATTGATTTTGTGACAGCACGCTCCGAGTTTTATGCTGCCCCATCAGCGTTGCCGGAAGTAGAACGTGGTTCGATTAAATTAGATCTACACCGGCGCGATTTCACCATCAATACATTGGCTGTGCGTTTGGATGGTGCCCACCTGGGCGAACTGCTTGATTTTTACGGCGGACAACGTGATTTAGAACGCCGCCTCATTCGTGTGCTGCACAGCTTGAGCTTTATCGACGATCCGACACGGGTGTTACGTGCGATTCGTTTGGAACAACGGCTGGGCTTTACGATTGAACCGCGCACGGCTGAACTGCTGGAGAATGCTTTGCCGATGCTAAAACGGGTCACGGGTGAGCGTATTCGCCACGAAATTGAACTGGCGCTGCGTGAGGCTGATCCGATACTGGTGATGGAGCGCTTTGCTGATTTGGGGGTCATGGCTCAAATTTATCCGGGGTTAACATGGACACCTTCGATGGCTGCTGCGTTTGAGCGTGTGCCACAATTGCTGGCTGATCCTGTCTGGCAAGGAGCGCTGGCGCCAGAATCGAACGAATTTTTATTTTTTGCACTTTGGTTGGCCTCTTTGCCGCTAGCGGTACAGGAAGGCACTGTTGAGCGCTTAAAAGGACGCAAAAGCACGCGGGATGATGTGTTGGCTGTCGGGGAATTGCTGCGTGTGTTGGCGGATATGCAAACAGATATAAGGCCAAGTGTCGCTGCGCAATTATTACGGCCGTTTCCCCCCCGTGTTTTGTTAGCAGCCCGCATTCACATTGCTGAAAATCAATTCAAAGCGCAGCTGTTGGATAAATTTTACGGCGAATGGCGGCACGTTAAGACGTATCTAAGCGGTAATGATTTTCGCTTAATGGGTTTCAAACCGGGGCCCCTCTACAGCATTTGGCTAGAGCGTTTACTTGCCGCACATCTTGATGGTGAGATCGATGATGAAGCGGGTGAACGGCTGTTGTTGGCTGAACTTGTGCAAGCAAATAACGCATAAAAAAACGGCCGTTTCGAGAAGAAACGGCCGTTAAATTTAATCCATGAAAAGCTGAGGCAAAAAGGTTAAGCCATTTTCAGTGGTCTAAAATAGTCTGGCGCATCATTTTGGAATAAAACCCAAAATGTGTACAGACCAAAGACAGTACCGATGGGGAAGCTGAGCAAATTAAAGCCACCGACGATAATCGCCAAAATACGACCCCAATTTTTACCTTTCAGTAAGCCGATGCCAGCTAAAATGCCAGGGATTGCCATCGCTCCCATAAAGAAGCCTGAAAAGATGCCCACCATGGTCATGACAATGAAACCATCACTTTCGCCAGTTACCATGCCTAGGCCTGTCAGGAAAATGAATGTAAAGAAGCCCAGCACCAGCAACAAAGCGCCGCCGACTATGTTGAGCCATCCGAGAACTTTAACGTGTGTTTCTAATCTACTATGATCTAAATTGTTCATTATTTTATTTCCTCACTAATGTAGATACTAATGTATTATCCAATACCATTTGATTAGCTATACGCCAATTGCGGCGGGGAGTTGCAAGGAAATGGCCCTCAGCCCTTGTTGGTTAAAATGCAAAGTATTGATTGACATGCCAAGCTTGTTTTGATAATGTTCGCATTATGTTAAAACGACTATGGGCTTTACTTAGATTACGCTGTCCGCATTGTTTGCACGGACATACTTTTATTAAACCTTTCCAAATGGATGAGGATTGCCCAGTTTGTGGCATTCATTACGAACGTGAGGAAGGGTATTGGGCGATGTCGATGTTTGTGGGCTATGTGATGTCGCTTGTGTTTGTTTTACCGTTACTGGTGGTGTTGTATATTTTGCGTGTTCCAATTATTCCGTTTATGGGGATAACGGCCGTTGCCCTCATCCTGATCACCCCGCTTGTTTTCCATTACGCACGCATTGTTTGGTTGTACATTGATGAGGCTTTCGACCCCCGCCCAGAACCGATACCTTAATGCTTGACCGCTATTAACTTTGGCGTGTGCAGATTTGTCCAATCTTCAAGATTGGACAAATCTGCACAAATATTAACATGGCCGTGTTTGTGATTCAGGATTTTTGAGTCCAGAATCAGTGATTAAAGTGGCTGCGAATTCACTGCTTTGGGCAAGTTCCTGCGTTTGGACTTGCAATCGGGTTCCCCAGGCTACGAATTTTTGGCCGATAAAATTACGGATACGATTTTTGCGAGCAAGCCGTGCTTCTGCGCCTAAGAGGGTATCCAAATGGCTACGATGGGCAGCGGCCGTTTTTATTTCAGAATGTCTACGTTCAAGTTCGATTTCAACATCGCGCCAGTTAAGCATGATAAAACCTCCAATAAATGATGTGATAAACCGATAAAAATTAATAAGGTTGTTGTAATGGATCATTCCCGTTAAATCGGATATCCAAACGAATGGGTTTTTGCTTGCGCAGGAATGATCTCTGCATCTTCACTCAATTTGCTGTCAAGTAAGTGGCGACTGCCTCCAATGTTTCACGAATACGGTCAGGATGTAGTTGGTAACATTTGGCTCCTTCACAACGACGTTCATTCAAATAGCCATTGGCGGTCAACTGTTTCAAATGCCGAGAGGCAGCAGATTGACTTAATTCCAGGTTGTACATTACATCTTGAGAGCGCTGCTCACCTGTTTCGCCGATAGATTTGAGGATGCGCAGGCGCGTGTCGTCGGCAAGCGCACCGAGGCGCACGACAATTTCAGCACGACTGAGTTCAGGCGCATCAATTTGGGTGCCTTCTGGCAAACGGGCCCCGAAAATGATGCCGGGTGTGTTTGCGTGATTAAATTTGCCCAAATAAGGAACAACATGGGCGGAGGGTACAAACAGGATTTCAACGGCCGTATCAAAGATATGACGCCAGTGTTTCTCACTCAATGGCTGCCCGGCAATGAATTCGGCTGCTTCCTGAAGACTCATTGTGCTGTAATCGACTTGTTGGAAAGCGCGGACTGCATTTTGTAACATCGGACGCACCCGTTCCCACTCGCTGCGCAGATATTTTTCCCACATATGGCGAAGATGGGACACAATCAAGAGCTGCATGGCCGTTGGATTCACGGCATAGCTGTATGCCTGGGTTTCCATCTCAACATCAACCATGTCTGCACCAAAACGGCCGCGTAAAAAGGCAAGGTAGGCGTCGGCACTTTGTAGAATTGTTTGCGGATCGGCCGTTTCCAAAACAGGTTGATCATCTTCCGCGACACAAAACGGTTGGGAAATATATTCATCTAACATTTTGTCGCGCAGTGCAAATGGATCCGTTTGTGCAAGGTGGTCGATGTATGCGGGAAAACTGGACCAATTTTTTTCTGGGGCCACCGCATAATGTAAGCCTAACATGACCAAATCGTGGGTTTGTTTTTCGGCAGGGGTGAGGCTGGCGGCTGTATGGCTCACCCAGTCGCCTAAACCCGAATAATGGTCAGTTCTGGTTAAAAGTACCAGACTGTGAAAGGCATTTTGGGCGGGTTGCAGTTCAATGTGTACCTTGTCGATCTGGGGATTAGCGATGATATCTTGATTGGGTGCGGGCATTCCTATTTCCTTTTGGATTGAAACTTTATTCAAACAGATGCTTGTTTATGGATGACATTTTAGTTATCTGTATTACCCGGTTAAGTGGGTAATATGGGTATTATAGACAATAATACTGTAAAAGTCAACCCCTTCTCTCTCGATAGTTAAAACAAAAATGCGCCTGTTCGTCTAAACAAGCGAACAGGCGCATTTTCAATTCATGCTTGATATTGGTTGATAGGCTTATTTGATGCGCTCAATTCTTATGCGAGTTGGTGGTACTGGTGCCAAAAGCGAAGTGTCTATAGGCTGATCTTGTGGGTCGAGGATGAAATAGTTGCTTTGACTATAATCCTTAACTGGCGCGATCAATTTTTGGGCTTCGTTATGAATATCACCAAACTCTTCGCCATAGCCCAAATACCATAAGCCGGCGCCTTTCACTTGTGGATAGGCGGCATATAGCCAGGCCGCCCAATTGATATCTTCCATAGCGGCTTGTGGTTCTGGCACATGATCAAATTCCCAGCCCCACTCAGTAATTAAGACGGTGGGACGTGGAATATCGTTTTCGTCACAAATTTCGAAGATCATTTGGAAACGGCCGACTAACCAAGGGTAAATATATCCAATCTCATCGGTATCAAAACTGTATTCGTGCAAAGCAAGCGCAACCTGATCAGGATGTTCACCCGCGTATTGTAAAAAGGCTAACATCGCAGGTGATTCCCAATCTGTCAGTTCTGGTTCTCCGCCTGACCAACCAAATGCTGCATATTTGAAGCCATCCTCAACCGCCATTTGGGCTGTTGCCAAGGCAAACTCGGCTAACCATTCAGCCTCGTTTTTATTGGGCTCATTGGTTGTTTCAACCCACACTAAGCTTGGATCAAGCTCTGGTGGAAACGCATCCCGATTTAACTGCCAGCTTTGGGCGGCAGCAACTTCTGGCTCTAGATGGTACGCTGGAATATCGAGAGCGGGTCGGGCATCACGGTAGACCAATGTGTGTGGCACACCACTGGCTTGCATAATCTGCTGTGCTTCATAAAGCGGCTCGGCGTTGTTGGCACTTTTTAGGAAGAAAGGTACACCAGCGGCATCTAATTCTTCCATCCAATCATCTAAGCCTGTCGTATTACCGCCTAAGCCCACATGGAAGCCAATTTTATTGAAGGCAATGTCCAGGCCTTGTGCTTGTGCATCTGCACGTGCGACTTCAAAATCGATGGGGGGTGTTGCCGATACGTGGATAGGTACGAGCAGTGATGCTGGCGGTTCGGTTTGAAATGCTACGATAGGCAGATAGAGGTTTGTTGCGGAAGATGGCGGCGGCGTAGTTGTAGCCGACATTGTCGGAGTGGCTGATATGGTTGCTGTGGGTGTTACGGTCATGGTTGTTGTTGCTGTGGCAGTAATTGTGGCAGTAACTGTTGCTGAAATGGTTGGTGTTGCTGTGACAGTCGCAGAGACGGTGTTGGTTGGGGTTGCTGTGGGCGTTATGCTCGCTGTAGCTGATGGGGTGACTGACTGCGTTGGGGTTAATTGGACAGCGTTTTGCGCCCTGACTAGATGGCTGCTTGTTTGTAGTTGTTGCGTGAATACGGCCGTTACACCCAGCATAAGGCCAGTTACCAATAAGATTAGGCGCAGGTTTGTATTTTTTTGCATGATTCTTTTCCTTCCAACAATTATTTTTGCACGCATCTTGATTAGAGATTACTGGCGAAATATACCTGATTTTATACTATTTGAGTGGGAAATTGGTGTGAATTTCTCTCATCGTTCATAATCTTTCGCGAATATATTTGGGAATGGGTTCGCGATTGCCAACAGTCCACAGATTCTTAACTTAATTTGAAACTTTGACTGTATAAGATGTTGTAAGAATTGGAGTCTATACTTAATAAAATGCCGATTTAGTTAGAAACTTTGGAGAATTAGTGGACAACGTAGACCCCGTAGTGAATGCTGGCCGAATTCTTGTGTTAGAAGATGACTTCTTGATTCAAAATTTGGTACGCACTGCTTTAGAGAAAGCCGGTTTTATTGTGGAAACGGCCGTTCATGCTAAAGAAGCCTTTCAAATAATCGAAGAAAGAGGCTTCCCACATCTTGCCATCGTCGATATTATGCTGCCTTATGGCATAAATGGATTCAAGTTTTGTGAGACAATCCATGAATTTACAGATTTGCCAGTCATCATTTTGTCTGCCATCACAAATTCAAATATTGTCATTCAGGCAATAGAAAATCACGCCGAAGATTACGTAAAAAAACCTTTTGATTCGAGTGAATTAGTTGCTCGTGTACGCCGTGTGCTCAAACGCATCGGCGATTTTGCCTATGAACTTGAACCCGTAACAGAGATTGATGACCGCCTCTGTGTTGATTTTAATAAACAACATATCCTTGTTGAGGATAAAAGAGTTTCATTAACCCCGACAGAGACAAAATTATTATATATTCTCATGCGTGACGCCGGAAAAACGGTCAAGACGCCATTTATTTTACAGCGAATGTGGCCTAGGGAACGTGTGCTTGAGGATCGTCTGCGGGTTTGCGTTCATCGTCTACGCCGAAAAATGGGGACAACTGCTGCTGATCAGCTCTACATTCAATCACAACGTGGCGTTGGGTATCGATTTTATACAGAGTAAACAGAAATGCTGTTTCAAACTATTTGCTATATGTGCTAATTAAATGGGGGGGGTGAGTCATTTCTTGACCAAGATTAAGCGTATAGTTGTTGGCTTGTTTGCATAACTGCTGCAAAATATTGATATGTGCCTGTAAACAGGGTTCATCCCAACGATCAATGCTTTCTTGCATGAGATGGGCCAGAGATATGGCGCGTGGCAATGGCTCAATTTTGCTGTCATCGCTAGTGACGATGTTAGGCAGAAATATTGCGGTGACAGGACATGGTTTGGCCCAACGGCCGTTTACCAGACGTTCTCCTGAAATGGTTAATGCCCGGTCAGGTGGATGTTGTGGCGGCAAAAATGGGATCAATTGTGGAAGTAGATCAAAAGTGTGGGGCCGAATGCCAACATCGCCCGGTGTTGGATATGCGTAAATACCTTTGTCGGTTTGGCGCAGCAGTACGATATCATTTGACAACAAATCCCAACCATTTAACAGCAGATTAAGTCCCGTGGTTGTTTTGCCGCTGCGTGTCGCCCCGACAATTAATACACAACGGCCGTTTCTGGCAGCCGCAAAAGCATGTACCAAAAAATAACCTTGCCGCCGCAATAAAGGTGCCAGACTCGTGAACGTGACATCTTCGAAACGGCCGTTTTGCAAAACCTGAGCCGTGACCTTGCCATCTGCTGCTGGTGCTAAATCGTTAGATACATGCAGTGGAATGTTGACTAAAGCTCCGTCCAGAAAGTGCAATAGTACATGGTTTTGTGGTTGACGATAAACGGATAAGATGCCACTGCCATCAGATAACAAATCATCACAAAAAAAAGGTGGGTCTGGGGGTAAAGTCGGTAACTGGGTACATGCACTGAGCGTAAGACTTAATGATGTGGATAGGGGGGGAGAATCAGATGCTGTTAGCCAGCCTTCAAAAAGCCTTTCCCACTCTGCATTGATATAGTTATTGTTACTTTCTAAATCAACAACAACCCGGTCTAGATGAAGTCGCATTCTGACATAGGCGCTTGCAAAACAACTAACTATATGTCGTTTTGCAAGCGCTGATGGATATTAGGTGCTAGAAGATTCAGCAAGAAATCTTTCAATAGCCTCTTCAAAGATAGAAAAGGGTAATGCGCCGTTTATGGAATGATTATTTATGAAAAAGGCCGGCGTTCCATTTACGCCCAAACCCGAACCTTCCTGCAAATCCGCGTTTACAGCTTCTGCAAATTGGCCACTGTCTAAACATTGTTGGAAGGTTGCACTGTCTAGTCCGAGGTCTCCGGCGTAATCGACAAAAAACTGATTGGCATTGGGTTGGTTGCTCCATTCAGCTTGTCTCCCAAAAAGCATATCGTGCATTTCAAGATAACTGTCTTGGTCGCCAGCACAACGTGCTGCTTCGGCTGCTTTGGCAGCTTGTGGATGAATATTGACCAAGGGGAAATCTTTGAAAACATAATGTACCTGGCCTGTATCAACATATTTTTCTATGATTTGGTTGTAGGATTGTGAAAAATAGCGACTACAGAAAGGGCATTGGAAATCGGTGAATTCAATAATTTGAACAGGTGCGTTGGGATCGCCAATGCTATAAGCGTCATCGATGTTGGGGTCAGGACGGCCGTATGCCGCTTGTAACTCACCATCTTTAGCCAATGAAACTGCATATTCAAACAGTTCATAGGGCTGGGCGCCACTGACCGGCAGTCCATTGACAAAGAAATAAGGGGTTGATTGTGCCTCAACGTTAAAGGCTTCCAAGATGTTCAACTCAACGGCCGCATCATATTGATTGCTGTCTAAACAAGCTGCGAAAGCATCTGTATCTAAATCCAAATCGGCAGCTAAAGTTGTAAAACTTTCTTGTGCGCCATCATTGCCCACACCACTCCAAGTTTGTTGGCTGCTGAAGAGGGCATCGTGCATTTCTAAATAGGCATCTTGCTCGCCAGCACAACGGGCGGCATTGGCGGCTATGCGGGCTTGTGGGTGGATGCTTTCCAATGGTAAATCTTTGAGGATGAAATAGACCTCACCATTATCAATCATATTTCCCAGAATTTGTGGCATGGTTTCTAGCGAGAATTTTTGGCAATAAGGGCATTGATAATCGGTAAATTCAACAATGGTGACAGGGGCATCGGGATCGCCTAAGACCAATGCAGCATTGTCAGTAGTTATATCTACTCTTTCAGGCACTGATGGTGGAGGAACCAAATAATCATCCAATTTGGGTGCTGCTTGGGGAGCGGATTCGGGTGCTTCTTGGGCAATGCTTTCACCTTGTGAGACGGAGGTGATTGCCTGGTTAAATACAGACAATGGTTGTGCGCCTACAAGTGCTTGTCCATTTACAAAGAATGAGGGTGTGCTGCGAACGCCTCGTGACCCTCCATGATCGATATCAGCCTGTATTTGCTCTGCATATTTATTGCTTTGCAGGCAACTGTTGAAGGCATCCATTTCTAAACCCAGCTCTTCACCAAAGCTAGAAAAAACTTGATTGGCGTTATTATTGCCCCATTGTTGGGTATTGGCATAGATCAGGTCGTGGATGTCCCAATAAGCTAATGCACTCTGCTCGCCAGCACAACGGGCGGCATTGGCTGCTGCACGCGCTTGCGGATGCAGATTGTCGAGCGGGAAATCATAATAAACAAGCAGAAGTTCGCCGGTTTTGATCTGGTTTTCAATGAGGGATGGTAAGGTCTGGGCTGTGAAGCGGCTGCAGAATGGACATTGAAAATCAGAAAATTCTTCAAGGACGACGGGTGCGTCTGGATTGCCGCGATAGGCGCGACCGTCAGCAGTGAAGCCAATTTCAATACCATTGGCATCGACTTCGCTGGCAACAGTTTCTATCTTGGGAGCTGCATTTTGGGTTTCAGTGGTGGGTTGATTTGTGCTGGATTCTGTTTGATTGTCGGTTGATACGGCCGTTTCGTCATTATTCGTAGCGGTTTCATTAGTTTCATTATTAGTAGGATTGGAAGACGGTCCACAAGATGTGATTAGAATCAGAAGGGATAAACCTATAAGGAATATAAAATTTTTCTTTGCGATCATATGTACTCCATCAGTTAGAAAAAACTAAATTAATAAGTGCTTCAGGGATGTTCTATAATTAACGTGGTGAACATTTTACATGTGCCAAGTTACAGACTATATTACGGGATACACAAAATATAACACTATTGGTCGGTACTCTTATTCTGGAAGTCGGTGATTCTCACAAAATAGTCAGATTCGCCATACAAAACGCTTTGTGTTAGACTCGCGAGTTGATTTTTGCTTGAATCTGAAAAATTTAACTATACAGACCCTTAAGGATGTGATCTTGAGTAATCGAGTATTCATTTTTAAACGTTTAGCGTGCATTTGACTATTCATGATTTGGTGAAAAAGGGCACGAATTAACACAAATGAACATAAAGTTTATCTGTGTCGTTAGTGTTCCATATTTTTCAAAAGACAATATTCAAATAGCCGCTTAGGGTCTCGCATAATGGGGCACAATACCTTTGCAAACAAGAATTTATTTTATTGGTTGTATCTTTCTTTTAATCATTTTCTGTGTTGCTTGTCAACAGGATCCGCAAGTGGATGTTGCACCAACTGAGGTTGTTGGTGTTGATGTGGCTGAAAATACTGCGCAAACTGACGCTTCGTCGGCAACAGAAAGCGCGTCAGGCACGGCTACTGCGGCATCGCCTAATTCAGGCGTTGCAACTCAAACACCTGTTCAAACTGCCGTTCCCTCACCCACACCAAAAGCGATGCACGCAATAACGCTGTGCATGGCTGCTGAACCCACTGACTTGTACTTGTATGGCGATAACTCGGCAACGGCCGTTGCCCTGCAGCATGCCATTCATGAAAATCTATTTACAAGTACTGGCTACATGTATCAGGCCCAGGGTTTAGAAAAATTACCCGATTTTTCTGCTGGTGATGCCTATATCCAAACCGTAACTGTACAAGCTGGTGACCGTGTGGTGGATGCAAATGGCACAATTGTCACGCTTATTGAAGATGTGGCAGTTATTGATGCCACGGGTGAAGAGGTTGTCTTTAACGGCGAACCGTTACAAATGCAGCAAATCGTGGCTGAATTCACATTTAAGCCTTTGGTTTGGTCGGATGGCACGGCCGTTACTGCTGCAGATTCCGTGTTTAGTTATGAATTGGCAGCCAATCCCGAGACACCGGGTCCCAAAAGCAAAACCAATCTCACCGCATCCTACACAGCTATCGATAATTTGTCCGTGCAATGGATTGGCATCCCTGGCTATCTTGATGACCAGACCTATTTTACAAACGTTTGGCAGCCATTGCCCGAACATCAATTAGGCCAAACGCCATTGAGTACATTATTGACAATGGACGAAGTTAGGCGCAGGCCATTGAGCAGTGGCCCGTTTGTTGTCGACTCTTGGGATGCAGGCGAATTAACATTGGTAACTAACCCCCATTATTATCGTGCGTCTGAGGGCTTGCCCCATATAGTTCGCATTGACGTGCGCTTTGGCGAATTGGATGATTTTGTGTCTGGCGCCCTGGCAGATACATGTGATGTGATCTCAAATGATGTGGTTGGTGTGCAGGATTTGGAAACTCTGGCACAAGCTGAAATGCTCGACACATTAACACAACCGGGCAATGTGTTTGAGCAAATTTCTTTCGGCGTTATGCCGGTGATGGAATATGCCGAAAATCGGCCAGATTGGTTTGGTGATACACAAGTTCGGCAAGCGCTGACCATGTGTACCGATCGGCAGCGCATGGTCGATGAGCTGACCGCTGGTGAAGCAGAGATTATGCATGCCTATGTGCCGCAGACCCATCCGTTGTTTCCCGATGATGCAACGCTGTGGCCCTATGACCCAGCAGCGGCGAATGCTTTATTAGATGAAGCTGGGTATAAGGATTTTGCCGGCGACGGCCGTCGCCAGGATGTTGCTAGTGGTGTGCCGATGACGATCACCTTGGGGACTAATAACGAGAGTGAACTGCGTTTACGCATCAACGAGATTTTTGTCGAAAATATGGCGGAATGTGGCATTCCGGTGAATCGTTACGAATTGCCAGCAGGGACTTGGTTTGCTGATGGTCCGCTCGGTCGGTTGTTTGGTCGTCGCTTCGACCTAGCTGGGTTTGCCTGGGTCAGCCGTACCGTACCCGATTGTGGTTTATTCCTAAGTGATAATATCACTGGTCCTGTGGAGTTTGATTTTGGCGGGTGGTCCAATGTGAATGTGACTGGTTGGTCTGATGAAAACTATGATGCAGCTTGTCACGCAGCCTTAAATGCGATGCCGGGTGGTGAAGGCTATGCTGAAAGTCACCAGGAAGCGCTGCGTATTTTTACACAAGAACTGCCTATCATTCCACTGTTTACGAATGTGAAAGTAGCAGCAGCAAGTCCCGCAATGCAAAATCTCGAATTGGATGCGTCGCAACCTTCGTTGTTGTGGAATCTGTTTGAATGGAATGTCGCCGAGTAATGAATTGGCTGCGTCGTTGGCTAAATGTGGATAAAGATGAAATGAGCATGAACGCTGAAACTGAATCAATACAATCGCAGGATGCTGCCCAACGGTTTTTGATCGTGGGACTGGGTAACCCTGGGCGTAAATATCGTGCGAATCGCCACAATATTGGATTTTTAGCGATTGATAAGTTAGCTGCGACATTCCAGATTAGTTTGGGCAAGGTGCAAAATAAGGCGATCATCGGCAACGGCCGTATCGGCAACACTCCCAGCATCTTAGCCAAACCCCAAACCTACATGAACGACAGCGGTGCATCTGTCGGCCCATTGGCCCGTTATTACAAAATTCCCATCGAAAACATATTGGTTGTCTATGATGAGTTAGATATTCCCTTGGGTTCATTACGCTTACGCAAAAAAGGGGGGGCAGGTGGTCACAATGGCATGCGTTCTTTGATTCAACATTTGGGGCAGGATTTTCCGCGTTTACGCCTGGGAATTAGCCGCCCACCGGGCAGAATGCCACCTGCCGCTTATGTGTTGCAGGATTTTGGCAAAGATGAAGAGCCTATCGTAAACGAGATTTTGGAAACGGCCGTTGCCGCCATAGAATCATTCATTAAAGATGGCATCGATAATGCCATGAACAAATTTAACCGTAAACCAACCGACTAAAGCCTATCTGACCACTGGACTACTCGACTAACCATGAACATTTCAGGCATTCTTGACTTAATCGCTGAATTACCGGCCTACGAACAATTGGCAACGGCCGTTGCTGCTGGCAGCGAACTGCCGGCACTCGTTTTGCCGAAAGGGGCTCGTGCCGCTGTGGTCGCGCAGTTATATCGTGAACGGCAAGGACCGATTATTTTGTTGACTGGGCGGGTGGATACGGCCGTTGCCTGGCAGCAAGCCCTCGAAACCTGGCTGCCAGCAGACAGCAATCTACTGCGATTTCCTGAGCCCACACCGCTGCCCTATGATCGTGGCCCTTGGAGTGAACGCACTCGCGCGGGCCGTTTGCAGGTGTTGTCGGGACTGCTTGCCGGTGAACATCCACTTATTCCAGCAGTAGAAAGACCACCGCTCATCGTCACATCGGTGCGTGCGTTTATGCAAAAAACATTGCCACAACGCCGCTTTTTGATGGCGACACGTGTTCTGCGTCTTAATCAAACCTTGGATTTGGAAAAAAGCTTGGCAAATTGGCAAGCCATTGGCTATGAGCCAGTTAGTGTGGTTGAAGCGGCAGGTCAATTTAGCCGTCGTGGCGGTATTCTAGATATTTTCCCCGTTGGCGAACACTATCCGGTTCGCATTGAACTGTTTGGAGATGAAATCGACACGCTGCGATTTTTTGATCCGGATACACAACGCACATTGAAATTAGAAACAGGTGACGTGGATCGCGTTGTGGTCACACCGGCACGCGAGGCGCTGCCTGGCATCGCACAAGAATTTGTTGACGCGGTCTGGACTGATGAAGCCTTGCCAGCTGAAAACAGCTTGCCTTCCTGGCGCGATGATCTGGCGGATTTGCGCGCTGGTGCGGCTTTCGCTAATCTGGAATTTTATCTACCCTTGTTGTATGCACGCCCAGCCACACTGCTCGATTATTTACCGCGCACTGGCTTAGTGATTGTGGATGATTGGCCGGAGTTGATAACGGCCGTTGCTGAACTGCAAAACCATGCTGATCAAATCGCTAACGAACAGCCAATCATGCCGCCCGATTATCCCAACCCGCTGGTCGAATGGTCTAAACTGAGTGACGAGCTGGCATGGTGGCAGCCGCTAATCTTGGGTGACGGCGATGTGGAGCCAGATGAAATGCATCTGGCTGCGCCGTCTGAGTTGGCCGAGGCTTTTGAGCCGGGCGCGCGTTTTGGTGGACAAGTACGGCCGTTTCTGACCCACCTCAAACAAGCGATCAAAGAAGATGAACGTATTGTTGTATTGAGCCGACAAGCTCCCCGTCTGACTGAATTATGGTTAGAGGAAGCGCGCACACAACAACCCTCAACCCTCATCCCGACCACGCCCCGCAAACTCTTGGTAGATAAAATCGATCAACCACCACCCCGGGGCAGCTTGCCATTTGTCAATGGCGGTCTTGCCGAAGGCTTTTCGCTCGTGCGGCGGTCCGACAATGTTATTTTGCTCGATTTGCTCACCGATGCTGAAGTGTTTGGCTGGAACCGGCCCGCGCCACGGCGACACATCAAACCACGCGCCGCTGCTCCCGAAGCGACTTTTGCCGACATCCAGGCTGGTGATTTTATTGTGCATTTGGAATATGGAATCGGCCGTTTCGAAGGGCTTGTTTCCCGTTTTATCGGCGGCATGGAACGCGAATATTTGCTCGTGCGTTACGCCAATACGGACACGCTTTATGTGCCAGTGCATCATGCCGATCGGCTCGGTAAATGGATTGGCCCCGATGAACGGCCGCCGCAAATGCATCGTCTGGGTGAAAAATCATGGACAAAGGCCAAAGTCCGTGCCCGTCAGGCTGCTGAAGAGATGGCAGGCGAACTGCTCGAACTGTATGCCGTGCGTGAAACCATCGCTGGTCATGCCTTCCCGCCCGACACAGTTTGGCAATCCGAATTAGAGGCCAGCTTCCCACATCAAGAGACCGAAGATCAACTGCGTGTGATCGCCGAAGTCAAGACAGATATGGAACAGCCGCGTCCGATGGATCGGCTTATTTGTGGAGACGTGGGTTATGGCAAGACTGAAGTCGCCTTGCGTGCCAGCTTCAAAGCCGTCCAAGACAGCCGACAAGTTGCCATTCTGGTGCCCACGACCATTTTGGCACAGCAGCATTACAACACATTCAAAGAGCGTCTGGCCGCTTTCCCGGTCGAAGTAGAAATGCTTTCCCGTTTTCGCACGTCTGCCCAACAAGCACGCATCAACAAAGGACTGCGTGCCGGGCGTATCGATATCGTCATCGGCACCCATCGTTTGCTCTCTGATGATGTCTCCTTCAAGGATTTGGGATTGGTTATCATCGACGAGGAACAGCGTTTTGGCGTCGTGCACAAAGAGAAGTTAAAACGTTGGCGTACTGAAGTAGATGTGCTCACCATGACTGCCACACCGATTCCACGCACATTGCATTTGAGTCTCAGCGGTGTGCGTGACGTCAGCATCATTGGCACAGCACCTGCTGAGAGATTGCCGGTGCAAACCTATGTGGGCGAGATGGAAGATTCACGTTTGCATCGTGCAATTTTGCGCGAATTGGATCGTGGTGGGCAGGTGTTTATCGTTCACAATCGGGTGCAAACCATCAACATTATCCGCAAGCGTATTGAGAAGCTCGTGCCAGAAGCCACTGTCACGGTAGGGCATGGGCAGATGAGTGAACGTCAGCTCGAAAAGATTATGAAGCAGTTTGCCGACGGCAAGATCGATATTTTAATCTCCACGACTATCATCGAAAGTGGCCTCGATTTCCCCAATGCAAATACATTGATTATTGACCGCGCGGAACAATTTGGA
Organism: uncultured Ardenticatenaceae bacterium; assembly: GCA_964350725.1. Taxonomy (GTDB): domain Bacteria; phylum Chloroflexota; class Anaerolineae; order Promineifilales; family Promineifilaceae; genus JAACFF01. The sequence goes on from CAYGMR010000001.1 coordinate 16,926, forward strand.
CTGTCGCAGTTATATCAATTACGCGGCCGTGTCGGACGCAGTACACGTCGTGCTTATGCCTATTTATTCCATGCACCTTGGCGCACGTTAACCGCTGACGCCCAAGCTCGGCTCGAAGTGCTGGCGACCGAAACCCAATTGGGTGCCGGTTATACGATTGCAATGCGCGACCTTGAAATTCGCGGTGCCGGTGACATTTTGGGTGCGCAGCAGAGCGGCCATATTGCCGATGTGGGTTTTGATTTGTATACGCGCATGTTGGCAGATGCAGTTAAGCGTAAGAAAGCGGAAGAACGGGGTGAGAAGCCACCGGTTGAAGGTGCTGAAGACCCAATGATCGATTTGCCGCTGGCTGCCTATGTACCTACTGACTATGTACCTGATGGCGGCTTGCGTTTGCGGCTCTACCGGCGTATGGCGCAGCTTTATACCTTGATTGAGATCGATGAAATGGCTGAAGAGTTGGCCGACAGATTTGGCCCGATTCCTGATCCCGTGCATAATTTGTTGTACCAGATACGTGTGAAATCATTGGCGCGGAAGGCGGCTGTTTTGGCGGTCATCACAGAATCTGGGCAGGTGAAAATTCGTATGCCTGAATTCAAAGGCACGGATCGTTTTCATTTGCAGCGTTTTCTGGGGAACGAGGTACGCGTGAGCAAAACCGCGATCTGGTTCCCGCGTGAAATGGGGACACATGAATGGCAAGTTGCTCTGGTGCAGGTTTTAGAAAGGTTGCCAGAATTTAAGGGGAAAAAGTAATTAAACTGAATGCGGCACGGTCGGGAGACCGGCCGCGAGCAGAGAGACGGTATGGACATACAATTTTTTGATAATCCGTTGCAAAACCGGAAATCACGCGAAGATGTGCGCATTAAGCAGATCGGGTTGTTTATTTATGATGATTTACGCCGCATGGCGGTTGGTTTAGAGTTGACGCCTTTCTTGGAACGGCCGTCTATCGAAATCAATATCACCAACGGCAAAGGCGAACCGGCAGGTTCCCTAAACGTGATCGAGAACCTCGCCACCAATTTCAGCCTCACCATGCATTTGCGCGATGCCGAAACAGTCAATCCATATCAGATAACGGCAACTATCTACTACGCCACGCCCGAAACAGAGCGCGTTGATGTGGATACGCAAACGGTGCAATTCACTTTAGAGCAACCTGGCGAAATCATTTTCACTATGTAATAATTATCTGGGAGCAGTTACACGGAGCTTCACGGAGTAATATAGAGGTTCACGGAGAGAATTTGGAGGTTTGTTCATACTATCTCCTACTGCCCTCCGTGCCTCTCCCTTTGTTCTCTGTGTTTCTCCGTGTTCCTTTCCTAATCCTAATCGTTGCTTTACTTTTTGAAGTAGAAAAAAGCGTAATCAACTGCCAGCAAGACGTAAATGATGACCGCTGACCAGCCGATCTGGTTCATGGCGCCCGACAAAACGGCATAAAGCGACACGATAATGCCCAGCAGGTCAGAAATCAGCAGCGCAAGAATCACTGCTTTGACTGCCGCCATATCGGTGATACCCCTAAACAGCCATGTCAACAGCCCAATGCCAATCAAAGTCAGCCCAAAAAAGCGGCTCATCAGATCGCTGCTCGCGCTGGTTTCAATGCCGTAAATCGACCCAATTGTGGCGGGCACCAGCAGTAAGCCGATCCCAAACACAAACGCGATAATCGCATTAATCGTAAATGCATGTTTTGCTTGAATATAAACTGTGTTCATAAATTTTCCTTTTTCATATGATGCGACATTGGTTTTCTTTCACATCTGTTAGGTCACGAATCACAATCTGACCATGTTCAACTTCAAGCCTCACCTCTTCACCCAAATTTGATTGGTCAAGAATATTAGAAGTTGAACTTCTTTTGTTACAGAGTATTAGTGTTCGCAGCATTTTGATTGTTAAATTATTTGGTAAGCGTTACAAACTAGAATTCAGTTTCCCTTTTTATCATTTACTTGCTTGTTGTGATAATCCAGAAAGCTTTCTCCAATTTGATGTTTATTATGAATTCTTAACTTGTGGATATCTAATTCTATTGCAAAATAGTCGCACATTGCATGGTGGTTTGGGCAAAGTATGATTATATTTGCTTCAATATCAGGGCCATTATGGGGCATGCCTAGTGGTTTAAGGTGATGTGCTTCGGAATATAATTTCGCACCTGTCAATTCTATGGACTGATTACAAATTTGGCATTTGTTTCTATGAAGCTTTTTGAGATTACGAGCTAATTCTGTATCCCGAATAATTCGATTAGTCGTTGTTTTAACTCTATCTGGGGAAGGAGATTCGATATCATCTGAAGTCAAATCATCGAGGCTTTCATAAATTTCTGCACATATATCAAAAATAGCATCAATTTCTTTATTGGAAAGCAATCCAAATTGAGTTCCTAAACGATACCCTAAGTTATTCCATGTTAGCTGATTTAGGGTGTTAGCCATATATGTTTTTTGTTTTAACGTAGCATTTTGCCATCCGGTAAAAAATTGACCGCGCCGGTAAGAGTCTGGTAAGGTACGTATATCCTCATCGAATTCAAAATTGTTGATCAGCTCTTGTATGTTTGTTTGAGTAATGTTCCTAACATGATAGTCTACTTTACCCTCTTTAATAAGCCCTCTCGAGAGAAACCTTTCATATTGCGACAAAGCTGCATTGTACATACTATGACCGCGTTCGTTCCTTTCTATATATTTAGGAAGTTTACGAATTTTAGTGGCTATTATTATGAATTCATCAAGATTATTGACATCAAGCAGGTTTTTAGATGAGATAGCATTACGTGCGGCAAGATTAGACAGAAATCCATTGATGGCTATGAAATATTTATTGCTAGAGGATTTACTGAGGCCTTCGATTAACATCCATTCTTTAAAATTCATGATTTACCCTGCCTTGCCAAATCTAACTATTGTTAGCCTTGGATAAAACCACTTTTCTAGTTTGACTTCACTTTTTCTCAGGCGAACGCATTGTTACGGGCTGCGATTGTACCTAATTTGTTGACCAGTGATTCCTTTCATGATTTTGGCGACATGGTCGTGGCTGGTGGAGATGAAATATTTGAATCTGGATTGGGTGCCGCCAACGGCCGTTCCTGCTACAAACAATCCCGGCACATTCGTCTCCATCGTTTTTGGATTATGGACGGGCGCTTCTGCCTCCCCTTCTAATTCAACGCCAGCATCAGCATATAGACGCATATCAGCTACAAAACCAGTTGTCAGCAGCACAAAATCGGTGGCAACTTTTTGCGTCGAGCCGTTGGGGGTAGTGCCATCTTCTGTGGATGCCAGCATGACATGGGTGGGGGTGATTTCCACCGGCACTGTGGACGGGTAAAAAGCAACTTCCCCTTTGCGTAAACGGTCACCGATGTCCATTGACATGTGTGGTTTGATGCGTTCGAAATTGAGTTCAGGACGCCGATAACTCAGGCTGACCTGCGCACCCACGCGCCAACAGCGCAAAACAGCTTCGATTGCCGAATTACGTCCGCCGACAACCATCAAGCGCGACCGGAAATATTTGTGTGGCCCTGCAAAGTAATGGCTGACATGCGGCAAATCTTCGCCGGGAATGTTTAACAGTCGTGGGCCGGCCATGCCGCCGGTGGCCATGACAACATAACGCGCTTGATAATATTGGGGACCGCGCCAGGGGTTGGTTTGGATATGGAAGCCGTTTTTTTGGGGAGATACGGCCGTTACTGGTTCATAAATCCGCAAATTGAGATCATACATTTCAACCAATGTACGCAAATAAGCTAGGTATTGTTCGCCCGTGATTGAAAATTGACTCAGATTATGGACTGGCACTCCGGCCAGCGCCACATGTTCAGGCGTGCTGAAAAAATGAGTGTTGGCTGGCCATTGCATAAATGCATCCCCAATTTGACGCGCTTCAATTAACAGATAATCAACACCTGCGCGTTCTAATACAATTGCCATTTCAATGCCAATGGGGCCGCCGCCGATAATGGCTACTTCAGTTTTTGTCGGACTACTTTTCATCTCACTCATCATAAACTCCCGCTTTAGTTTGCCAATTCATTCTTTTTCATTGCCTTCCACGTGACTACAGCGAATTAAAGAAGGAACGAATTAAGGTATAATTTGAGTCGATCTTAACACGCTTAAGCGCAGATGGGTATTTGTTTGTACACACAATGCCCTATTCTTTTTTCGCCGCGAATGCCACCAATTTCACGGATTCGAATGGCATTCATGCTTGTGATCCGTGTATTTCGTGGCAGAAATCTGGAGTATACCTTCACCCTACAGTTTGCCGGTTCAGTAGGGATTTCTTACAATTCTGCCGATGACCACGAAACAAATTGAACCCGTCTACAATTTACGCGCTAAAGTTAACCGCCTGCAAGCCGAATATGAACGGGCGCGTGTGGCTTTGGCGGCTGCTGAAGCCGAGTTAGCGCAAGAACAGGCGGCTGTGAATGCTTTTCGGATGCATTGCCGCTTAAAGTTAGATAGATTAATCGACACGCTTCAAGAGCTGCGCACTGAAAAACAGGCGCTGCTCACACATTTGCAACTGTTGCAGCAAGCCCAAGATTTGGGTATTCGCTTTGATGAGGATGATCTTTTTTGGCGTTTAGATAATGATTTTTACTCAGATGAAGAAGAGGATGATGATTTGCTGCTGCCCACGGACACGCCGCGTGACAAGGCTGCAGAGAAGCAGCTGTATCGTGATTTGGCACGTCGTTTTCACCCCGATTTGGCCGAAACGGCCGTTGAGCAAGCATACCGTACGTCAATCATGGCCGCGATTAATACAGCGTATCAGGTCAATGATATTCAAGCATTATATGATTTAGCAGGTGAATTAGAACCGGGCGAAATTGCTGAATTGGCTGGCATTGAATCGCTAGAAGTGCGTCGTTTGCGTGAGGTTATTTTGAAATGCCGCCGTTTCCGCCGCAAGGCACAACTTCAGTTACGCACCTTGCGGCGTGAAAACACAGCTCGAATGTGGCGGCGTGCCCAACAACTAGACGAGACAGATGTGGATTATTGGAGTGTAATCAAAAGAGAATTGGAAACTGTGATTACAAAGCGAGAACTGGATGTTGCTGGTTTACGCCAACAAGTAGCAGAATTAGAGACTCAAAACGAGCGCATTGATTCGACTATTGACAGCCAATGACCATTCTGTTGGTCGGGATGGGTGTTGGCCAATTTGGATTCCCAGACTAACTTTGTAGTTGTGCCAAATTCTTTTCAGACACACGCCTATGCCATGACCAATGTTTGGGCTTTGGCTTGAGCTATCCATTCCTCGGTATCAGCTTGCCAATCGGCGGCTTGACTGATTGCTTTGGCTTCCTCAGGTGTCAGCGCAGCTAACTGTTCGATGGTTGTGATACCCGCCGCATTAAAGCGTTTGGCGAAGGTCGGGCCGATGCCATTGATTGTAGTGAGATCGTCGGGAATAACGGCCGTTTCCATCTCAATATCTTCTGTCTCACCGATCACAACATCAATCTCTTCAAGCTCTACTTCAGCTTGTTTTTCAAGATAGGCTTCACCTTTTTCGGCCCAACTGTTGATTGATTCTAGCAGTAGGTCAGCCAAACCAAATCCGAAATAAACAATTTTTTTTAACATTTTGTCCTCCATACAGATACTTCTTTACTATCATTCCTGCACAGGCTAGCATCCAGACATTTGATTTCTTGCCTGCGCAGTGTTTGCCCCCATAAAGCTGGGGGAATGACCCGCATAAAAATAACCGAAAAGTGTAAATAAACAGTATTTATGACGCACTGCATTATAACATAGAATGTTAAATTTGTGCATAATAGGTGACTTACGATTTAGCGTTAATAGTGGATTGCTCACCGATTCATGCTAAAATGCCCATAATCCAAAAAATTGAGGTGTGAAATGACTGGCGCAGCAAACATTATTGATGTGACAGAAGCAACATTTGAATTTGAAGTGATCCAACGCTCCCACGATATTCCTGTGGTGGTGGACTTTTGGGCGCCGTGGTGTGGACCCTGCCACGCATTGGCACCGATCCTGGAAAAACTTGCTTCGACTCCAGCCTACGACTTTGTTTTGGCTAAGCTGAATGTGGATGACAATGGTACCATCTCTATGCGTTATGGCGTGCAAGGTATCCCGGCTGTAAAAGCATTTATGGATGGACAGGTTATCGCTGAATTTGTCGGGGCACAACCTGAATCTGTGGTGCGTGAGTTCTTAGAACAACTCATTCCCAATGAGGCCGATATGGCTTTTCGTGATGCCAACAGCTTGTTGGCAACGCGTCATTGGGCAGAAGCGCAAGAGGCGTATGAAGATTTGCTGGATGAATATCCGGATTATTTGGATGCCAAGTTAAACCTTGCGCGCGCTTTGTTGGCACAAGGATATGGTTGTGAAGCACAAACCTTGCTGCAAGAAAGCCGCCAAGGGCCAAAGATATTGCAGGCTGAACGTTTAATGCCTTTGGCTGTTTATTTGTGTCGGGTGGAAACGGCCGTTTCCGCAGAACAAAACACAGACATTGATGACGACCTCGATTTGGAACCGATTGAAATGCAATATCGCCAATCTGCACGTTTGTTGCAGCGTAACAATATCGAAGCAGCCCTCGATGGATTATTAGACGTTTTACGTCAAGACAAACGCTATCGCAAAGGCGAACCCAAAGATGTGATGTTAGGCATCTTTGAGCTGCTCGGCGATGGCGATTCCCTCACCCAAACCTACCGCAGTGAACTCGGGCGCGTGCTATTTTAGACGATTTGTTTCCCCAAGTCAGCTGTTGTTGATCTTTGTGAACTTACTGAGGGGATGCCACTGGCGGACTTGCACCTGGTCGCCAGTTTGGTGATCGTCTTGGAGCATTTGTCACCTGTATCCACAAAACGGCCGTAAATGCCGCCCGAAGTGGGCAACCAGGACCGCTTCGTAAGCCGCTTCATTGTCGATTAAGTCAACTTTCAGTTCATCGCCATATTCGTCCAGTGCCGAGCCAAAGGTAACGTGCAGTAGTTGGCGGGCATCGAAGTCATCCAGCAAGTCTGGCAAATCGGCATCAGTGAGCTGACTGCTGACCGGAACTTTCTCCTGTTGACAGTCAAGAAAGTATGTTTTGCGGTCTTTCGCAAACCGTTCATGCCCCAAATCTAGAATTTTGCGGAAGAGTGGGATGTCTGTGCGGCTGATGACACGCAGTGCTTCCAGGTAGCTTGTTCCAGCCGTTTTGACGTGGACACGGCCGTTTGCATACTGGTTTATCATGCCATAGATGCTGAACTTATCCGAGCCGGTGTGGATACTGAGTTTGTAGGCATCGAAATGGTGCATGATAGCCGCGTGTTTAACCAACTCCGTCTCAAATTCTGCCAAATCTCCCATGTAGTCTACCCCTTTTTGGAACTTGCCAACAAAACGAGGTGCCAAACTAACAACCGGCACATCCCGTTTGAGCAGTTCATTGGCAATGAAATAATGCTCCTCTGCCGAAGTGGGTGTGTCGGTTTCGTCCACTGACATTTCCAGATCGAATGGGTTGCCGCCGGATTGCTGCTGGATCTCAGCGGTAATGGTCAGGGTGTGGGCAAGGGAACGGCCGTATTTGCCTAAGGCTCGCAGTAATGTTTCTTCATCGAAACGGAGTGTCACACCATGCAGCGAAATCGGAGCTGCGCAGTAGTCGGTGAGCATGGTTTCTACTGTGGTGTCCAACTGCTGCCAGGGGAGGGCGGCTGCTTTTTGTCGCAGCGTTGTCAAATCATCCGTTTGCGCGTTGTTGTCCACATGATCGCTGGGATCGATAGTGTAAAACGTATAGCCCGCCTGCACAAACGGCGCGACATGCGCGATTTCTTTCACATGATCGGCATCTGCCCCCCAATTGCCACGCCATCCTTTCTCAAAAATGCCCCACATGGCATCATCCAGCACCTGCTGCGGGGTGCGCCCGATGCGTGTGTTTTCCCGCACCGACTGCTGCGCAAAAATGGGTGCGATGTCACCACCGACCGTTTCTAGCGCTGCCACGTGTCCCGGTGTCGCCAAACCAATGCGGTCACCAAATCCAAATGAGGTCTGCGTTCCTAGTGGCCGTGGATTGAGCCAGGGTAGCCGTGACCGCAGTATGGCGGTATTGGCGGGTGTTAATTGGCACAGGAGTTTGCCGTTTTGGGGTGTACCGTTGAAAACGGCCGTATCTCCATCCACCACTAATCGCTTTTCACCATTCGCCAGCCGTGCTAGCGAGTAGGTCGTCCCTTCATATTCAATCACTGATGCTGCATAAATTGTCATTATCTGTTCCATTTTACTCTCTAATCCGTTCTTACTTCAGCTTATAAGCCGTTTTAGCCAAATCATAAGCCAATGCTTTTACCATCACTGCTCCGTCGGTTTCGTCAACGATGTGGCGTACAACCAGGCCAGCAACCCAATCGCAAGCAGCTCGCCGCCATACATCATGCCGTGCCGGAATGGAGGGGTAGGCGCGGGTGTCGTCGTTGAATCCGGCTGTGTTGTAGATACCGGCCGTTTCCATAATCTGATCAAAGTAGCGGTGCATCCCGTTGAGGCTGTCGTGAAACCACCAGGGCGGACCCAGTTTGACGGCCGGATAATGTCCCGCCAATGGTGCTAGTTCGCGGGCATAGGTTGTCTCGTCCAGATTGAACAGGATGAGGGTAAAGTCAGGATTGTTGCCAAATTGGTTGAGCAACGGCCGTAACCCGCGTGTAAATTCTGAAGCAATGGGGATGTCTGCCCCCATGTCGCGCCCAAAATGGTGGAAGATGTGTTCATTATGGTTGCGGTAGGAACCGACATGAAGCTGCATTACCAACCCGTCATCCACACTCATCCGCGCCATTTGGAGGAGCATATGCGCGGTGAATTGGGCAGCGTCGTTGCCGGTCGTTTTTCCGCGCAGCGCCCGTTGGAAAATGGTGTCTGCTTCCTGGTCAGAAAGCTGGATAGTGAACGCTGTGAGCGCGGCGTGATCGGTTGCCTTCGCGCCCATCTGTTTGAAGAAATCGCGCCGCTGCCCCAATGCCTGGATGAATGTAGCATAATCGACCACATCCACACCTGAAACCGCGCTCAATGCCTCGATGTTGTCGCGCCAATTTTCGGTATCAAGGTTGACAACGGCATCAGGGCGGAAAGTGGGCAGAATTCGGCCGTGCCAACCCGAGTCGCGTATGGCTTGATGGTGGACCAGGGTATCTGTGGCGGCATCTGTCGTACACAGCACCTCAATATTGAAGCGATCATACAAACTGCGCGGCTGGAATTCGGGCGATTTTAGCTGCGCATCAATTTGATCGTAGATGGCAAGTGCATTTTCTGCATTCAGCTTGTTGGTTATACCAAAAACGTTGACCAGTTCATCTGTCAGCCAGATGCCAGTGGGCGTGCCTTGAAACAGGTAAAAGTTGTCGGCAAACAGCTGCCATGCCTGGCGATGGTCTGTTTCGACCACACCGCCATCTTGTCGAGGCACAGCCACATCTTCCATGCGGATGCCTTGAGAATACAACATGCGGAAGATGTAATGGTCGGGGATGAGCAGCAGTTCGGCCGGAGAGCCAAACTGGGTGTTTGGATCGGCAAACAGGCGTGGATCGACGTGTCCGTGCGGGCAAACCAACGGTAAATCGGCGACGGATTGGTATAAGGCCCGGGCGATTTGCCGCTGGGCGGGGTCAGGTGAAAAGTAGCGATTGGGGGATAAATTAGTCACTTTACTTCCAATGTTTTAGATTCGTCCAATCTCCAAGATTGGACGAATCTTGCGTTTATTAAGTGTAACTATACAGGTGTCTCTTGACTGTCATACCTGCGCAGGTATGACCTCGTGAAGATGGGGGGAATGACCTGAATAGTTGCTATTAAGTTTTTAAAAGCCGTAACGGTATCTATAACCAGTTTTCAAACCAGGCCAGACTGGTTGGTATGTGGTAAGCATGTTCCCCGTCATGGATGGCTAGTTGGCAAGCTGTTCCACGGCCGTTTTGCTCGTAAACTTGTTGCACTGTTTTAAACTGCTCGATTGTACCTGCTATGGGAAAAATGGGATCATAACGGCCGTTTACACAACACAACGGCCGTGGCGCAATCAAAGCCGCAATGTCGCCCATTTCGCCCAACGTCAGGAGACCTGGCACATAATTGCATTCGCAATGGTGCATGCCCAAAATAGACGCTTGAAAGGAGCAAAAGTAACCGGAGATGACAACGGCCGTTATCCTCTCTGTCAATGTTGCCAAGAACAGGGCCGTCGTGCCGCCACCCGAATGACCCGTACAGCCCAGTTTGTCCTGGTGAATATCTGCGCGGGTTTGCAAATAGTTGACGGCACAGATGCCATCCCAACAGCGTTCGCCTAACAAGGTGCGCCCTTGCATCATATAACTAAAGGCTAAATGGCGGCAGGAATGAGGCGTGGTTTTGTTCGTTTGCGCCGTCAACCGTTCGCCCATGCCGCGCTGCTCGACCGCACAAACCAGATAGCCTGCTTCGGCCAGGGCCTGGGCGTAGTTGTTGTGATTGTTATGATTGATAACGGCCGTTTCTTCATCAGGATAATGTCCCAAAATATATTGCACGCTGGGGTCATGTCCATGAAAAGCCAAAATTGGCGTGTACGGTGGCTCCGTTTTGGGAACGAGTAGATACAGTGGCGCTTCCACACCATCATCTACGACCAAGCTGACCTTTTCCTCGATGTAGCTGCCACAATCGACCGCCTGCAATTTTTCGGCAGTTACTGGTATAAACGGCCGTTGCGCCACGCCTAACAGTTGTTTTAGCTTTTCCCGGCGTTCTTGCGCATTTCCTATCTTTGTCTGTGAATGCCATTCACAGGTCGCTTGTAAATCAAAACGTGACATGTTGGTAATCTGCTGGGTTACGGCATTGGATATAATTGGGTGCGTGTGCCATTCAGCATTCAATTAATTTGAGCTACCTTTTAACAAGGCTGAGGGGTGAAGGGGGAATTTTTCATCATCTCTGCCAGCGGGAATAGGTCTTCAACACATACCATCTGCCCGGTTTGCATCGCCTGATTGGCGGCAATGCCCACCAACACAGAAGCAGCACCATCAATGTGTGATGCGGCGCGATGGAATGGATCTGGTGGTGGATTAGGCGAGAAGATTTGTTCCAGCATCACCGGGTCGGCGCCACCATGTCCCCCAGTGCTTATCGGCACCTCTAGTTCATACATGTCGCCAAACATGGGGTAGACGCGCATCCGCGCCTGTTTGAAAGGGCCTTTACTGGCTGACGCCTGCCCATCGCCCAACAGGTGGGATACAGTTTCTTCAATGTCCATCTCGATGCGTCCTTTTGTGCCCGTGATTGATACGCGCAGACCTTCCCAAGGGGCGTAGGCTATGAGGCAGTAGGAGAGGATGATGCCATTGTTGTAACGAACTGTCACCGCCATTGTGTCTTCGATATTGATGGGTTCGCCAAAGACATTGCGGTCACGAATATAGCCTGTTTCAGATTCAGCATTGAGGTATAAACTTTTTAAGGTTTCTTTGGAATTGAGGTCAAGCGCAAACGGATCGTCTTGCGCTTCAGGCACGCCGGTGTAACGGCTGTAGCTGTATCGTTCACCCCGATTTTCTGCGTTCTCACGACCGTAAAAGTTCAAATCTCCCATCGCAAATACTTGTGTGGGATAAGCATCTACCCACCAGTTGACCAAATCGAAATGATGTGTGGCTTTGTGGACGAGGAGGCCGCCGCTGTTTTCTTTTTCGCGGTGCCAACGGCGGAAATAATCGGCGCCGTGACTGGTGTCCAAAATCCATGAAAAATCGACGGCTAACGGCCGTCCAACTTTGCCATCAAGCAGCAATTGGCGAAACTGGGTGTAGGCGGGAGCGTACCGGTAGTTAAATGTTACGCGCAAGGAACGACCTGTTTTTTCGATGGTGTCAAAAATAGCTTGCAATTTAGGTAAATCAGTGGTCATCGGCTTTTCGGAGATGGCATCACAGCCCAGTTCCATTGCCCGGGTGATGTAGAGGTGGTGTGTGGCATCAACGGTGGCGACGATGACTGTATCTGGTTTGGTTTCAGCGACCATCTGGTCGAACTGCTCGGCGCAGTAGGTCGGTAGGGGGGGCAGGCCATGTTCGTTTTGAAGACGGCCGTTATACCAATTCATGCGTGTCTGGCTAAAATCACAAAAAGCAACCAGTTCAGCCACATCTTTATAGGTTGTGGTGATGGCATCGAAAAACATGCCGGCACGACCGCCTGTGCCAACAATCGCATATCGTTTTCGTTGAGTCATGGAATCCTCCGAAAATTAGTCGCTATTAGCGACATAGCCAGCCGCCATCCACAGGCAAAGTCACACCTTGCAGATAATCTGAGGCAGCAGAAGCCAAGAAAACGGCCGTTCCCTGCAAGTCAGATGGCTTGCCCCACCGTCCAGCAGGAATACGATCCAAAATCGATTGATTACGAACCTTATCCGCACGTAATGGGGCGGTATTATCTGTTGCCATATAGCCTGGTGCGATGGCGTTGACATTGATGTTTTTGGGTGCGAGTTCATTTGCCAATGCTTTGGTAACCCCTGCCACGCCACTTTTCGCTGCTGTGTAAGAAGGTACCAAAATACCGCCCTGGAAGGAAAGCATTGAGGCGATATTGATAATTTTGCCTCCGCCTTGTGCCGCCATATGGCGCGATGCGGCTTGGGAAAGTAAGAAAACGGCCTTGAGATTGATTTGTAATACGTCATCCCAATCCGCTTCGCTGAATTCAAAAATGGGTGCACGCCGGATGATACCTGCATTGTTTAGCAGAATATCCAGGCTGCCCAGTTCAGCCACAACTTCTTCTACAATACGAGTGGCGTTTTCAGCGCTTGCTGTGCTTAAATCAAAGGTGATGTTGTGATAACGCCGCCCCATTGCTTTTACCTGCTCACAAGTAGTACCGCATGTTTGCCGGTCTAAACCGGCGATGTCTGCACCCGCTGCCGCCAATCCTAAGGCCATACCTTGGCCGAGCCCACGGCTGGCTCCGGTAACAAGCGCTACTTTGCCTTCAAGGGAGAATAAATTTGTATTCATAATTTGCTCTGTTTTAGAAGATTGAAGATCAAAGAGTAAACATTGGAGATTAGCCAATCCTCAAACTTTGATTTTTAATGCCCCAGTTCCCGCAGCATCGGCACAGTTTTGCTTACCCAGCTAACATTGTCATCTTCAACCACAGCTTGAGTGCGGTGATTGCCAGCTAAAAACCAGAGGTAATAGGTCGTGTAACCAGGGGCACTGGCAACAGTGTGGTAGCCATTAGGCATCATTAAAATGGTATTGTCACGCACGATATAGCCAGTATCTACTTCGTCGTTGTAAAAACGTGTCATCCCAAAGCCTTCGCCGGGATTGACTTTGAAATAGTACATTTCTTCGTGATACGCTTCGCGGGGCAGGTCTTCCACTTCATGTTTATGGGGTGGGTAGGTGCTCCAGTTGCCAGATGGCGTGTAGGTTTCACCGACAATAAGACGAGACGCAGGTAAATCAGGCTGTCCGCTTGCTGTCAGAATTTGGTGAAAGTTACGGCTAAAGTTGGCGGCACCCCATACACCCGATGTCACCTGATCTGGGCTGATGACGTAGGGGTCGGTTTCTAAATCGCTAGGGGCACTGCATAGGCCAACTTGCAAACGGCCGTTTGCCACGATCTCATACTCTGCACGACAAGGAATATAAACAGAGTGGGGTTTACCTGCAAAGACATTGGGGCGGCCACCTACATTGGTGAAAGCACGGCCGTTTACTGTAAACGTGCCTTTTCCACCCAGAACCACGGCCAGCACTTCACGCTCGCCACTGTTTGCCTGGTAAGATTCCCCTGCGGCAAGACTCAAATAGTTAAAATCCAGCAATTTACAGGGATTTGACGGTAATTCATTTAGACCGCTAGCGGTCGGGACAGTTTCAAAGTAAGACATAGTTAACCTCTTCAAATTGAACGGCAGCGTTTAGAAAAGCACCTACACCGTGTAAATCATTCGTGATTATCGGCTCATTGACATAATACTCGAATGAACCATCACGATAGGGTACGCCTCCTAATCCGGCCGTTGAACAAATCCCATTCAGGTTAACGTGCCCCATATCGTCAATCGTGACTAGGTGCGTGAGCAAACCTGAAAAGGCTTTCTCGGCTACAGATAGCCACTTTTCAGCCAAATATTTATGACGCACGCCTTTGGCGATGGCATATACAAACATGCTTGTGCCAGAAGCTTCCAAATAATTACCAGGGCGACCCCCTTGGTTAAGCACTTGCCACCAAAGGCCTGTGGCTTTGTCTTGATAACGAGCAACGGCCGTTAGCGTCCGTTCCAATATTATCACCAATTCTGCATAGGCAGGATGCTCAGGTGGGAATACGTCTAGCACATCTACAATGGCCATTACATACCAACCGATTGCCCGGCTCCAAAAATGAGGTGAGCAGCCTGTCACTGGATTGGCCCAAGGCATCTGGCGACTTTCATCCCAGGCGTGATACAACAATCCCGTTTCTGGGTCGCGGGTATGTTTTTCAATGGTTAGGAACTGGAAAGCAATATCATCGAATGCTTCCGGTTCATCAAATGTGGCCGCATATTCAGCATAAAAGACAGAACCCATATAAATGCCATCCAGCCACATCTGGTATGGATAAATTTGTTTATGCCAGAAACCGCCCTCATTGGTGCGGGGATGATGGCGTAGTTGCTCGCGCAGGCCGTCCAGCGCCAGGCGATAACGCAGCTCTTTTGTCTCCTGATAAAGCGGGAAGATCGTTTTTCCGGCATTGATATTGTCAATGTTGTATGAATCTTGCTGATAGGTTTCGATTTCCCCGCTGTCGTTAACGAAATTATCAACAAAAGCGGCGAGGGTTTGCCAGTAACGGCCGTTGCCTGTCTGCCGCCAGAGGTCATAAACCCCCTTGAACAGCAACCCGTGTTTGTAATGCCAACGGCTCTCAGCCATGTCATAACGGGCCAATGCTGAAGAAGCAATCCGTTGTGACCAAGGCAATTCAGTAGGAAGGGCTGATGATTGATTCATAAGGAGGGCATCCATATCTGACTCTCTGAATAGGCGAGTAGGTGAGCAATTACTTCTCACCTACTCGCTGCTTATTTAACTATTTCAGAATTAAGGTAATAAACCTGCTTCTTGCAATGCTTGTGTCGCTTGAGCTTCCCACTCTGATGCACCCAGACTGTCTAAACCAGCTAAGTATTCTGCCCAACTATCCTCATTCAACTCTTTCTGACCAAGGATAAATTGGATCAACCCTTCCGTGTAGAAACGTTCAAAGTCAGCAGCGTTGTCTAATGGCAGGATGATTTGCGAACCTTGACCATCAACCCATGGCTGCGATTGGTCAAAACCGAGGTAGTCCATGGGATACATAATGAAATCTTCGCCCACTTCATAAACAGGGTAGCGTGCCCGCAGCTCTGCCTCATTGTTGTAGAAAACCATACCGCGTAATTGTGTTGGTGGCTGCATGGCCTGACCATTGTAAGCTAAATCTGGATCAGGGATGCCATCAGCAGTAAGGTCACCAAACTCATTAATCGTATAGTTGACACCTTCTTCACCGAAACCCATCAGCCAATAACCGTCTGTGGCCATCCACTCCAACATTTCTGCAATTTTGTCTTGTTTGCCTTCATCTGCTGCTTTTTGTGACACACCATAGATGCTGCCACCACCGTTATAAACACCGTACCAAGCATCACCATATGGCCCTTCGGGTGCCTCAACTGGCGTCCAACGACCATCAGGCTGATTTTCATAGAATGGAGTGTAGTTCGATTTATTGGTCAACGCGGCAAAGTCTTCCATCATGATGCCGTATTTGTTTTGTTTCCAACGAGCGCGGAACTCATCTTTGGTCAAAGTTGGCCAATCGGGATCAACCACGCCGGCTTCTACCATTTTATTTAAGAAAGTAATCGCTTCAGGATACTTCGGATTGCGCACATTCAGGCCAAATTCTTCTGGGTGATGGAAAGCCCATAGTCCAGGCACATCATAGGCACCCAAAATTTCATCAAAACGATAACCCAAACCTTGCCCATCTATGAAAACACCGTAGCCAAAAGTATCATCCGCACCATTGCCATCGGGGTCATCTTCGGTGAAAGCAACCATCACATCAAAGAGTTCATCAAGGGTTGTTGGCATTTCCAGTCCTAAGTTGTCTAACCAATCTTGGCGAATAACCAATCCCTGACGTTTCGGAATAGATGGTGGTTGGGGTAATCCATATTGACTTCCATTAAAAGTAACTAGTTCAGCTGCTGCCGCATCGTTGTAATGCAATTTGGTGCGTTCTGGCATCAGCTCGAACATATCGTCAACAGGAGCTAACAAGCCTAGTTCGGTCAGACGGAGCAGTGTGCCACGTGAGTCATTGCTGGCGCTGGCCATCTGCATGAG
Organism: uncultured Ardenticatenaceae bacterium; assembly: GCA_964350725.1. Lineage (GTDB taxonomy): Bacteria > Chloroflexota > Anaerolineae > Promineifilales > Promineifilaceae > JAACFF01. The sequence goes on from CAYGMR010000001.1 coordinate 33,448, forward strand.
GTCAGGCAAATCATTGGCTGCCGCAGCAGCATTCAACTTGGCTTCTCCATCAGGTCCGGGTGGAATAAGTACCACATTGAGATCAATACCCAGTTCGTCCCGAAGGCGATCATAGACAACCCAATCATCGGGGGGGGGGCCGGCTTCGGTAACGCTTGCCATTACCCAGATGTCGAGTTCTACAGGCTCTTCTGCTTCAGCTTCTGCGGCTTCAGACTCAGCCGCTGTGGCCGCTTCAGCTTCTGCTGCAGCCACTTCACTTTCTGCGGCTTCTAAGGCTGCCTGAGCTTCTGCCAATTCGGCTTCTAATGCCGCCTTGGCTTCTTCGTCACCAGCAGCAGCATCTTCCAAAGCTGCAACTGCAGCGTCGGCTGTTGCTTGTGCGTTCGCAGCTGCTTCATTAGCCGCATCTACTGCGGCCGTGTCCACTTCGGCCGGGGCACTTGGGGAACACGCCACAATGCTCATAACAAACAGGAACAATACGAGCAATACAAACTGATTCTTCAACTTCTTACCCTTCATAATCTGTTCTCCTTAATGCTAATAAAACTTGATAAAATTGAGCCATTGTCGAAACGAAGTATTCTGAAATGACCCTATAAGTAACCTGCGAATAGTCGCAAATCACCTGAAAGACATAATTTATTCTTTTACACTACCAACCAATGATCCTTTGGTGAAATAGCGCTGAATCCATGGATATGCCAAGAGCATAGGCAGCATCGTAATAATGACAGCCGCTGACTTTAAGGCATCAACATGTGTGGTGCTAAATGCGTTAAATTCCACATATTCGTTGAAACTGGCTGAAATAAGGATGTTACGTAATAACACGGGTAATGGCTGTAACGCGTTATCATTCAAGTAGAGAAGCGGCGTAAAAAATTCATTCCAGAAGTAAACTGCATAAAATAAACCAATTGTTAGGATGATTGGTTT
>CAYGMR010000001.1:34399-47291 GCA_964350725.1 uncultured Ardenticatenaceae bacterium
CTAAAGAGTATTTGAAACTCACTGGCACCATCGATTCGTGCGGCTTCTTTTAATTCATCAGGCAATGATTGGAAAAAGCTCATCATAATCAGGGTATTCCATACACTGACCGCTGGTGGCAAAATGACAGCGAGAAAGTTGTTCTGAAGCCCCAATTTGGTCACCAATAAATAGGTCGGGATTAACCCTGGATTAAACAAGAAGGTGAATAAAATGAACAATACGAGTAGACCCCGTCCGGGCAGCCTGGTGTTCGATAAACCATATGCCAGGGGGATGGTTAGCACCAAACTAATCATTGTGCCCCCTAAAGTTATGATAGCGCTGTTCAAAATAGAACGAGGAAATAAGGGATGTGAAAGCAATTGCTTGAATGCCTCACCCGTCCATTCAGCAGGAGACAAGAAGAATGGAACACCCTGCTGCGTATATACATCCAATGGCGTAAGCGAGGTGATCAAGACACGCCAAAGCGGAATCATAATAACAAGCAGTACAATAAAGAGAAAGATTGCTAAGAAAATTTGATAGACAACGACATCACGGGTTTTGGTTTTTAACATGGAAATTTCTCCTAGAATAAACCTTGTCCGGTAATCTGCTTGGCAGCTTTATTTGCGACTAAAATTAGGACGAGACCAAAAACGCCTTTGAACAAGCCAACGGCCGTTGCGAGACTAAACTGGAATTGCAAAATGCCTTGCCGGTAAACCCAGGTATCAATAATGTCCCCGACACTGTAAACAGGCACGGAGTAGAGGATAAAAATCTGATTAAAGCCAGCATCCAGGATATGGCCTAAACGCAGCAAAGTGACTAACACAATGACTGACATGATGCCTGGAATAGAAATATGCCAAATACGCTGCATATTATTAGCACCATCTACTTTTGCCGCTTCATATAAATGCGGGCTAATTGAAAGCAGTGCAGCTAAATATAGAATGGTGCTCCACCCGGTTTCTTTCCACATGTCAGATAAGACAACCACATAGCGGAACCATTCTGGCGAGGTTAAAAAGGCAATCGGCTCGCCACCAAACGCTTTGATAACTGTATTAACCAGACCATTATTTGGAGAAAGGAGCATCAGCAGCACACCAAACATGATGACCCAAGATAAAAAGTGGGGCAAGTAGACAATTGTTTGTACAAAAGTGCGATACCGTTTCAATAATACCTCGTGTAAAGCCAGTGCTAACATGACGGCCAGGGGCAGGCCCAAAATCAATTTAGCAACACTGAAAAAGACGGTATTAATGATGAGTTGGTTGAAGTAAAAAGAATTAAGGAATGCGTCGAAATGTTTTAATCCCACCCAAGGACTCCCCCACACACCCAAAAGCGGCTTGAAGTCTTTAAAAGCAATTTGCGCATTCCACAAGGGTACATATTTGAAAATAACAAAATAGATAAGCGTTGGTAACATGAGAAAGTAGAGTGCACGATGTCGCCCCATAGCTTTTAGCGGCACCTTAAAACGCGAGCGTTTACCTGTAGCTTTTGTTGCTGTCATAGAACTTGTGTCTTTGGTTACAGATCCATTAGCCTGAGTGGTCATTTTTTCTCCTCTATTTTGACGAATGTTATAGATGTCACCTATTGTGCCTGAATGATCATGCCAGCGTATCAGGCTTGCCAAGAGCTGATAACCAAACATTCGTACTTTATTATTCTAACAAGAGTGAGTTGGACTTTGACGAACAGAGGTTGGACAAAAACGTCAGAATAAATCTGACTTCATTGTGCAAAGTATCTCATTTTTACACGTTTTTGTTTCAAATGGAGATAGAGATCTGCGCCAACAACTTTGAACTCACTCGTGGTCAAATCCGCGATGGCTGTCACATCATCATTAAACCGGTCAGTAAATGCCTTCCCCCAACCAGATGCATCCGTAACCGTCGAATCGCCAGCCAAGGCAATTTTCATGGTTTCCCCTAGCGTAAGTTGTTATTTCTTAGGCCACTCGCTTTTCAAGCGATAATGAAAAGTACTGTTAACTGGATTGGTTTTACCGAAAACTTGTACTTCAATTTTATCGTTTTGTAACAAGCGTATCATTTCTGCGCCAGCATAGAGGACAGGGCCATACCCATGCGTCGCATAAATACTGGCGCCACGATTGTGATAATACACATTGTCATGCGCAAATGTAGTCGCTTCACAACTGCCATCGACAGCCCCATTCTCAAGTACACGCGTTTTGATGGCGTTCCAGCCTGTTTGTGCGACAGGCCCATACACATGGTTAACCCAGCCTTCATTGATGCCTTTGGCAACAGCAAATGTAAACATAGCGGTGCAAGATGTTTCCAAAAAAGTATTGTTTTTATCCAGCATATTGTGCCAGAAACCAGTGCCACTTTGCAGATCCGCCAAACTACGAACTAGTGAACGATACAAATGTAAAATCTTGTCCCGTCCCTGATAATCTTCTGGTAACACGTCGAGTAATTCTGCCATCGCCATCAGTGTCCAGCCGCTGGCTCGCCCCCAGTAAAAGTGTGGGTCATACGCGCCTGCCGTCACGCTCCAGCCGTGGTCAAACAGATCTTTTTGTGGAATGTATAGTCGGTCTGACATTTGCAAAACCTGCTTGACCGCATCATCAAAATAGCGATTATCTCTAGTAAGCACCCCCAGGTTAGCCAAAAATGGCACACTCATATACATATCGTCGGCCCAAACTGATTGGTATTGGGGACGATGACGCGCCAGCGTTCCGTCTTCCAAGCGGAATTGTTTGTTGGAAATGTGATCGGCCACGATGTTGATCAGATCAAGATAGGCATCATTTTGGGCTTTCAAATATGTTTTAATCATCGCTGCGCCAATCGAGCCACAATCATCAAGCGCATGCATGTAGATGATGGCAGGCCAACCGCTGGCTTCTCTGCCGAATTCTTGTGCGTTTTTGCGGAAGGTGGGCAGATGTTTGATGACAAAGTCATAAAACTGAGTATTGTTGGCAAAAAATACGTCATCACCAGTTACATCATCAAGGTAGGCGAAGGCAGAAAGCACAACCCCATGGGTGTAAGACCATTCGCTTGAGAAGCCCTTTGAAACCCGCGCATATCTGCTCACTTGCGAGAAATTACGAATTTCTTCACCCGTTTCAGCATTTACAATCGTTTGGGGACTGGTTGATTGATAATAGTCACGGATGCGATTCAAAACGGCTTTGATGCCATCAATCGTCGGATATTCATAAGAAATTAGATATTCGGGGATGCGCCTAAAAATATCATCTTGGGTATGTTGAGTTATATTTTGATTCATGATCGCGCTATGGTTTGAGAGTTCTTCTGTCATTACTAGATAGCCTGTGTATCCAAGACGATTTTAATAGTGTCGGGATCGTCACGGTCTACAATTGAGAATGCTTCAGTCACATCGCGCATGGGCATCGTTTGGGTGATCAGAAGTTCAGGATGCAGCAGTCCTTTGGCCATCATGCGTAGGGCGCGCGGATACTCACCAAGCGTAACACGGCTGGCAATAATGGAGGCTTCTTTTATCACCAATGTTTTAAAATGGACCGGGGTCAACTGTTCACCCAGCCCACAAGTCACAATCCGGCCACCGTTACGAATCATCTTAACCGCTTGTGCCAGGGGTGCTTCCTGATTGCCAACGGTATGGAAGTGACCAACTGCTTCAATCACCACATCCACACCAACTCCATTGGTCATTTCTAGAACATGTTCGACTGCATCTTTTTGGTGTAAGTTAACGACCAAATCTTCAACTAATTTTGTGGCCGTATCCAACCGAACAGGCAATAAATCAACGGCGATGGATAGACCCGGGCTGGCACTGTGACACAATACATCAAGGATGCACAGACCGAGTTTGCCAGCTCCCAAAAGAGCCACAGTTTCGCCGGGTTGTACCATGCCGCGTTGCAAAATGTGCTGACCAAGCCCATAGAGTTCGACCATCGGCGCATATGCCATTGGCACATTGTTTGGCAACAAATAACATTGATATTCAGGCGCGGCCACATATTGACCAAAACCGCCATTCAAATCAACACCAAGTAGTTTGAGATTGCGACATGCGTTTATGTGTCCTGTTACGCACGTTTCGCACGAGTAACAAGGGATGATTGGGTCAATCGCCACCCGATCTCCAACTTTGAAGCGAGTGACCTCGCTGCCAATTTCTTCGACAATCCCGCCAAACTCATGCCCTTGAATTGCGGGATAGGCGACACGCTCTTTAAATTCACCGCGATAAATGTGAAGATCTGTACCGCAGATTCCTGCGAACATTGATTTAACAAGGATTTCCTTGGGTTTGATTTGAGGGTCAGGCGCGTCGCCCACCCGAATATCGTTATCACCATATAAAATGCCAGCTTTCATTCTCATTATCTCCTTGAGAAAATCATCGAAATTAGGGGGTTAAGGCTTTAAGCTCAGGAAACGGCCGTGTAACAATTTAGGTGCTCTGGCCGTGTCTCCTGACCGAGTCGGATAGTGTCGCGGTGAGGACACCGGCCACAGCAAGAGAGGCTGTATAGTTACTTATATTTTGCCTTTTGTGATTTACCTAACACTAAAATCATATTGGCCAGACCCCACGGTCAGGATAACCGTTTCGCCTTCTTGCTGAACTTCACGAACACCTGTCACCTGACTCAAACCCTCTCCTTGTTCACTGATATCAGCAACGGATTGAGCTGGTAAGCGGACAACCCCCTCGGTATTAGGAGGTATGGTCACAGATAGCTGAAATTTATTGTTTTCCAGTTTCCATTTGGATTCAATACGGCCGTATATCGAATCTAAACTGGCATTGGCATACGTCAGCCCACCGCCCGGCTGCGGTTGGATTAACACGCGTTTATAGCCGGGCGCGTCCGGATCAATCTCAATACCTGCCACTACCTGATACAACCAATCACCAATCGCGCCATAGGCATAATGATTAAACGAATTCATGCTGGCGGCTTGGAACGAGCCATCTGGCTTGATACCATCCCACCGCTCCCAAATCGTTGTCGCCCCTTGCTTTACCGGATAGAGCCACGAGGGATATGTTTCCTGATTAAGCAGTTTGTAGGCAACGTCATTATATCCGAAGCGGCTCAATACATGGCATAAATAGGGCGTGCCAACAAAGCCAGTAGCGATGTGGTAATCAGTCTCTTTCACAATTTGGGCTAAACGGGCAGCGGCAGCAGCCCGCTTGGCTTCTGGTAACAAGTCGAAGTGGAGCGCCAGCACATACGCTGTCTGCGAGTTGGGGCCAACACGCCCAGACGGCGTGACAAATTCCGCATTAAAGGCCGCTTTCACCTTGTTGGCTAAATCAGTATAGCGCTTAGCGTCATCCGTTTTGCCCAATACCTGCGCAGCCGTTGCCACCAACTCAGCACTGTGGGCAAAAAAGGCTGTCGCCATCAATTCATAATTTGTCATGGGGGTAGGCAGACGGGGATCTTTGCCGCGATAATCGAGCCAATCCCCAAATTGAAAATCTTGTCGCCAGATAGTGTCATCATCGGCGCGACTGTGTACGTAGTCTACCCAGCCAGCCATGCTCTCATATTGCTTGGCCAGCAAACGTTTGTCACCGTAACACAAGTAGATCGTCCACGGACAAATTGTCGCTGCATCCCCCCATGCCGCCGCGCCAGATTGACGCGCCTCGAAGGAGCCATATCCCGTTTTTTTAATGACATCCGGCACGACATGCGGCACACTGCCATCTATTTGATCGACGCGGAGATCGTGCAGCCATTTGGTAAAGAAGGTGGCCACATCCATGTTGAAGCAAGCGGTGCGGATGAATACCTGCGTGTCCCCCGTCCAGCCCAACCGTTCGTCGCGCTGCGGGCAGTCGGTGGGCACATCAACAAAATTACCTTTTTGCCCCCAGACAATATTGTGTTGCAGCTGGTTGATCAACGGATTGGAGCATTCAAAACTGCCGGTTTGGGGGATGGCTGAATGGATGACAATCCCCGTAAACTTGTCGGCACTGATTTCCCCAGGATACCCTTCAACGGCTACGTAGCGAAACCCCTGGAAGGTAAAATGCGGCTCAAAGATTTCATCGGCGTCAACCGACCCTTTTAAGATGTAGCGTATTATCTGTTTGGCACGGCGCAAGTTCTCGGTGTACAGATTGCCGTCTTGGTCTAGCACTTCAGCGTGGCGCAGGGTAACGGTTGTGCCTGCCGACCCGCGCACACGCATTTGTACCCAGCCGACCATATTCTGACCAAAATCGAGAATGGTTTCTCCTTTGGGTGACTGCAAAATATTGATTGGTTCAAGCCGCTCTTGATGGCGCATAAAAGGCCCATCCTGAGCCACAACAATCTCTTTGGGATGGTCGTAGTGACGCACGCGAGACCACTCGTTGTCATCATAGCCACTATCATCCCAACCCGGTTTTTCCTGCCGCGCATCGTAGGTTTCACCCATGTAGATGTCGGATAGTTGGATGGGGCCTGGGGTGGCTCGCCACTGCTCATCACTGACTATGATTTCAGAACGGCCGTTTGCATAAACCAAATGCATCTGCAATAACAGCGCCAAACGGTCGCCGTACAGATTTCGCGTGCCAGTAAAACCCATATGGCCGCGATACCACCCATCGCCAAGCGTTGCGCTCAACACGTTATCACCAGCACGCAGCAGGTCGGTCACATCATATGTTTGGTATTGCAGGCGATTGTGATAGCTTGTCCAGCCGGGGGTCAACACGGCATCTCCCACACGCTGACCATTGAGCCGCAGTTCGTAAAGCCCAAGACTGGTAGCATAGACGCGGGCGGCAACCAGACCGTTTGCGGCACTAAAGCTACGGCGCAGCAGGGGCGAAGGCTGCGACTGGTCGCTGCCTTCCTCCCAATCAGGGGTGATCCAATTTGCTTGCCAATCACTTTGATCAAGCAAGCCCGTTTCCCACCATGTCACAGCACTTTCAGCCATCTCATCAGCTTCATCCCAGATGCGTACTTTCCAATAAACACGTTGCCCAGCAACAAGCGCAGGGCCAGCATAAACCACATGCGTAGATTGATTAGTTTCAACTTTGCCGCTGTCCCATAGAAGGTTTTGTTCGCTGTTCAACGTTGTGGCAGATGCGGCCGCAACTATCTGGTAGGCTGTCTGGCGAGCGCCCCGTTTTTTGCTGTGCATCTGCCAGCTTAGGCGCGGCTGACGCACAGCAATGCCCAGCGGTTTGTTTTGATATTCGCAGGTCAGGTTGGAAACGGCCGTTATCGGCATCATAGACAGTTCCTTCTATAAAAAGTCTTCGCGGTGTGGCGTGAAAATGTCCAGCAATATGCCTGCTTCCAAGCAAATAACACCATGGGGCACATGCGGTTCTAGGAAAGCTGTGTCTCCCGGTACGATTATCTGTTTATTCCCATCAACATTAAATTCAAATTTACCTTTCAGTACATAAGTGATTTGTTCATGTGGATGAAAGTGAATCGCCCCGACGGAACCCGCTTCAAAATAAACTTCTACAGCCATCAGGTTTTCATGATGGGCAAGTACTTTCCGCTGGATGCCATCCCCTAAATCTTCAAGTGGTACATCTGCGTTATGGACAAAATTTTTAATTTCCAACATAAGTTATCCTTCTACCCTTTTTCTAATATCAAAATCCAGTCATGGCCTCGACCCGAAGTCGGTGGGGTGTAGGTTTGAAAGGGCGCCATGATGGATGTATGCGTGGTGTAGGTGCAGCCATAGCGCGGGTCGAACCAAGATTGTCTAACTGGGTTGGGCATGAACGCCCTTTTATCAATGCTGAACGACTCCCCTCGCGGCGAATAAACGAAGGCAAATGATCCATCTCTTGCTCGTGCCGCCTTGATTTTGGCACCGCCGCGTGTCGGCCCATCCACAATCATGTCCTGAGCAGGGATTAGCTCCTGAAACGGCCGTTCCTCAAACAAACGCCGTACAAACCCCATCTGAAACGCCCCAGGGGTGTCTAACGAATCGTACCAGGCAATGTTGGCTCGAATGGCGGGTTTGCGTTCTGGTGTCCACATTTGCCAGATGCAGTTATGGCCGTAAGTATGACCGCAGGCGCCAGACAACAACGCCCAATAAGCTGCCTGACGCACGTCGTAATCATCAAAGCGGTCAAGGCGCGAAACTTCTTGGTGATAGAAACCAACCGGTATCATTTCGTAGCGCGGCTCACCATCCAACGTGGGTTTGGGTGGATCAAGGGCATAATCGTGTTCAATAAACAGGCCGTTATCGTGGTCGTGGGCCGCGTGTGAGGATTGGCACATGTTGAAATCCAACCAGGCCGCAGCAGGAATCGAGTCAGACGAACGCCCTGGACCACGCGGGTGAAAGGTAATCAGGTGCTCGCCCCCATCCCCTTCTCTTAATCCCAGCGCCATCGCTTCGATGATGGCGTACTCTTCTGCGCTTCTGATGTTTTGGTCGCCACCCAAAATCCAGATGATGGCGTTGTCCTGATAACGATTGCCCAGGAAACGGCCGTATTCGCGTGCATTCTCCACAGTGAAGATCGCATTGTCATTACCGCCAACCAATTTCCAACTCGACCCCCAAGTGGGCAGCATCCCCATGAACAAGCCACATTCCTCAGCATAGCCCACAATGTCATCCACATGACGAAAATAGGCTTCATTGGGCGCGGCTGGGTTGCGGTCAATCAGCGGTAGTTCGCCATACGCATTGGGGACATCTGTTCCGCCCAATTCAGCCAAAGCCACAGCCTGAATGACTGTAAATCCTTTTGCGGCGCGGTTACTCAGATAAAACTGCGCCTCTTCGCGGTCTAAACGATGAAATAATTCCCAGGCTGTATCGCCCAGATAAAAAAACGGCGTGCCATCGTTGAATTCTAGGTAACGTTGGTTGGACGTTACCCGCAGCTTGCCTAACTTGTTTGTAAATTTGCTTGTTTGCATAAATTACTCCCTTCAGTTTTTTCTGATTCGAATTGCAACGCCTTGTCTCGATAAATCTCACATCCTGTTTGTCCAGACAAGAGCGAATGGCTTTTTTCCGTGCATTGACACATGGAGGTGATGCTTGAAGGTAACCAGATGATCTATTAAACCGATTGAGGCTCTCTCAAATAATATGTGCGTGCCTGGTCATTTTAGCAGAGATGGGTTGGACTTTGACGAACAGGGGTTGGATGAAAACGTCAGGAAACGGCCGTTTATCGTCTATATGCAGCAATTGCGAGCGTTTAATTGTCGTTTTCCTTCCGAAACGCGCTTGGCGACATCCCCACAATACGACGAAACACCCGACTAAAATAAGCTGGATCAGTAAAGCCGACACGGCGGCTAATTACTTTCACACTATGGGATGAGGTCAACAGCCGCTGTTTTGCCTGTGCCACGCGGTAGCGATTCAAATAATTCCAGGGGGAGATGCCTAGCTCTTTGTTAAAGGCGCGACTGAAATAATCTTCGCTCATGCCTAATTCGTCAGCGAGTTCTTGACGCGTTAGGGGGCGGTCATAATTTTGGTGCAGGTAGGCCACTGCCTGTTTTGCCAGCGCACTGATATGTGGCGGCAAGTCATTGCTGCCAAACAGTGACTGATTGACAGAGGCTGCAATTTCATCCTGCGTGAACACATCTTTACTGCGCAAGGTAACGGCCGTAAACTGTTCCAAGCGCTTGACATCTGCCAACGAAAGTTGCCGACCACTCAAGATAACCACCGGAATTTGCCGCGTATGGTCCTCAGCCCGCATTTGTTCCAATGTTTCAAACCCATCCATCTCTGGCATCATCAAATCTAGAATCACCAGATCGGGTGGGTGGCTGCGCATGGCAGCGATTCCTTCAACGCCGTTAACGGCCGTTTGTATTGCATATCCCGGCAGCCCTTGTTGAACGGCATCTATTGTCAACTGTTGTGCGTGCGGATCATCATCCACAATCAGCACCAACCCTGTATCCGCGTCCGGTACAGTGGGCTGAATCGCCGTCCACAACGCTTGCGTGCTGGCCGGTTTGATGACCAGACTGGTCAGCACAGATCCCTCGGTGTCTGATTCATTTTGTTGGAACAACACAAACGGAACCTGTGGCAGTTGTGGATGGTTGTGTAAGCGGCGCATTAACTGCCAATCTTCAGGGTCTGTCCCAACCATATCCCAAATGACAGTGGCCGGGACACATTGTGTCAACGCTTCTTCCCAGGCAGTTTGGGGATGGATGTGCTGCAGATTCAGATGCTGGCGGCGGCTGAATTTAACTACCTCTTCTGGCTGCTCACTGTTGCGTGACACAAACCAAACGACAGCCATGTCGGGCCGGGGCGCAGAGACATGGGCATCTTTTTGCGGCGGCAGCGGTAGATAAACGTGGAAGGTGCTGCCTTCATCAACACAACTTTCAAAGGTGAGAGACCCATCGTGCAGTGACACCAAATGTTTTGTGATAGACAAACCCAAACCAATGCTGGCTGTCGGCTGCGCGGCGATAGCGTGTGTTACAAATGGATCGTAAATGTGGTCAATTAGTTCTGGCAAAACACCTACGCCCGTGTCTGCTACCCAAATATGCAGCTGATTATCGGCCGTTTCGGCGCCTAACGTGATCTGGCCGGCTTGCGTAAACCGGGCGGCATTACTCAATAAATTAAACAAGATTTGGCGCAAGCGCACCGGGTCGGCTTCCAATACGGGCAAATCTGGTGGAATCTGCAACTGCCAGGTCACAGCATCCGTCTTCACACCTTTAGCCATCGAACTAAATGTATCTGTAATGAGACTGTGGGGGTCTAACATGGTCGGGTAAAGGTCCAATGCATTAATTTCTGCCCGTGATAAATCCAGCAAATCATTAATGAGCCGCAGTTGATGTTCGGCATTTTGCTCGATTTGTAGGAGATCGGCTGCATGCGGGTTGGGTGCGTTTGTTAAAAGCCGTTGGGCATGATTGATGATGATATTCAAGGGCGTTCTGAGTTCATGGCTGACGTTCGCCAGCAGCCGCGTTTTGATTTGGTCGGCTTGTTCGGCTGCGATGCGGGCATCGTACGCCTCCTGAAAAAGCAGCGCACCTTTGACGGCACTGCTGATATGACTGCGCAGCACTTCGTAAATGTCGCCATCACGCAGACCGATTTCAAATACGATAATGCCCAGTGGTTCTTCCTGGAAGGAGAGGGGTTCGACCAGTAAGCTGTAACGTCGTGTCGGCAGCAGGTCGGGTGGCAGAAGTTGGCGGGAAGGGTAGCAACGGCCGTTTTTGGGTAAGGGGATACGGCCGTTATCCGAATACGCGAGAATAAGACGAGATGTGGTTAATGGTTCAGCCGGATTGTCATACAGAGCCAGATAGGCACTTTTAATTCCCAATTCAGGCAACCGTTCCGCTAGCACATCGGCCAGCTTTTCTGTGTCAAATGTAGTGCTCAGCGCCTGCCCAATATCGCGTAGGGCACCGCTTTGCCGCATCGCCTGGAGCTGCTGTGCAATCTGCGCTCGCTGGACGGCCGCGCCAATTACTACCCTGGCTTGACCAAACAAGGCTTCTGCCCGTATGCGTTGAGATTTATTAAGCGCGGGTAGTAGTTCACAACGTAAAATGGAGATGGTGTTTTGCCAGGCGGATGTTTCATCTCCATCCAATGTCCCTTGTTGTAACATGCCGTCTAATGTAGTGCGGAAACGGCCGTTTCCAGAATTGTCCACCTCACTGCGAAATGCATCCAACAGTTGTTTCGCCCAGGTGGCAGCAATTCCCGGGTTGGGAATGACACGCATGATTTCTGCTTCTAATCGTTTCTGGGTTTGTTTTTGTATCTGTTGTAGATTGGGGGGGGGGGACGGCCGTTATTTCGGCCATGGCTAATTTCTCCGACCATGAAGGGCAGCCACAAGATTGGCGCACCAACAAGCGGGAACCCAGAGTGATCTCATTGGCTACATCTTCATTGGCCAATATAGACAGCAGCGTTTCCACGGATTGGCGCCCCTGTTCAATAAAGGGCAAAGAGACTGACGTGAGCGGAGGGCGTACCAGCCGTCCTTCTTCGCTATCGTTAAACCCTGCCACTGCCACATCCATCGGAACATGGATACCCCGCTCGACCATTAACCGAATTGCACCAATGGCCTGTAAATCACTGGCCGCCACCACAGCTTGAAAATCCCGTCCGGGCTGCAGACGACGTTCATCCAGAAGTATAGACATGGCTTCCTCGCCCTGATTCCAGCCTGATTCAGGAGAAATCAAGCGTTCATCCGGTGTCACGCCGATTTCTTTGAGCGTTTCCAGATAGGCTCGGTGGCGCTTGGCCGCATAATAATGTCCTTCTGGCCCACGTATCATGGCAATGCGGTGATAGCCATGTTCTTTCACGAGATGAAGTAACAAAGCACGCATGCCTTGATTGCCATCAATTGTCACCACTGGACCAAATCCAGTTACAGAAGCGAGGTCTACAATAGGGATTGCACGGTAAGCTTGGTGAAAATTAGTTACTTCTTCTAGGGTCGCATTACCCATCAACGCGGATGTCCAAATGATCAGGCCATTTAGCTGTTCAATATCTACCTGTTGATAAATTAAATTGCGCAGGGCCTCAGATGATTCTGTAGCGTTTAATCTGCCTCCAGGAAAACAGATTAAATTGGCATCGTTAGCAACGGCCGCTTCTAAAATACCTGGCCACAACACACGGGAAGCGCCAACATGAATATTTGCTGTAAGAAAGCTTATTAAAGGACGATTTTGACTTTGAAGAGGTCCCTGATTTTGAATGGTCATGACCTAATTATACCTCAAACTCTAATCGGCCTGACAGCAATTCTGTAAATAACAGGGCGTTTGCATACTTGTTCTTATAGGCTTCTTTCGCCACGAATTGCACGAATTACACGAATTTTAAGCATTGAA
>CAYGMR010000002.1:0-9147 GCA_964350725.1 uncultured Ardenticatenaceae bacterium
CGATTGTTCCCGGCGAGTAACCGGGAAAACGATCATGTTAGCGTTTAACTTTTAAATCGAGGAACAACTAGAACTTTAAGTTGTCATTTCGACCAAAGGGAGAAATCCCTAAAGTCTTCACCAGCTAGTAAATTGCCGAATTAAGCGGGATTTCTCGCCAAAAGCGGCTCGAAATGACACCTATTGAGAATTGATAACAGTTACCCGAACAATTTTTTAAACTACAAGTAATCCGCCCTACAAAAGAAAAACGAGGACGAAGGACAAACGCATATTTCGTTTGTCCTTCGTCCTCGTTATATTGCAATTATAGAAATTGAGGGGAGTTTACACAGGCAATACTGCTGGCTGCAGATCAACCGTCAACATGTGTGCAGACACGCCTAAACGATCCAAATCACGTTGGATTTCCGCGCAGTAGATCGGGTTCATCACAATCACCACATCCGGTTGATAGCTGCGCAAGAATTCTGGCCCGACGATTTCATGCCCTGTACCGGCCATAAAAGTGCCGTGCTTGAGCGGATTAATATCGACGGCATACCCGATTTCATCGCCCACACCTAAGCCTGTCAAGAAAGCCACGCCTTTCGAACCACCACCCCAAATGACCGCTTTCTGCCCATTCGCTTTTATCTCAGCCAGTTTTGCCAGCCAATTTTGGCGGCGCAAAGGGTACTGCGCTTTGAAGTAAGCCACGTCCGCTTTCAAATCGGCGATGAGTGCTTTGGTTTTGGCTGTGGGTTCGCTATGCTGGGCATCCAAAGGCAACGGCCGTGCCTCGATCATGATGTATTGGTCATCATATTCAGCCGCCAAGTTCAAGACTTCAAAGCCGTTAGTCTCGAAAAGGTAAGAAAGCGAACCGAGATTGAAGTAGGAACAATGCTCATAATAGACATCCCAAAAGGCCACATCGCGCATCACATAGGAGCCGTTTGGAATTTGGAAGAAGACGATGGACTCAAAGCGATCCCCAATGGAACGCCGCACGGTTTGTAGGAAGTCGGCCGTGTCTGGGATATGCTCCAATGTCATTTTACAAACGATGAAGTCGCCATCATATGACGTATATTTCTCCGAATAAAAATCCTGCACAAACTCAATGCGTTCTTTCACCGGGCTTTGAATACGTTCAGGATCATACGACGGATCAAAACCGACGCCGCGATTGGGGCCCATCTCGCACAACATAATCAAGAATTCACCCATACCACAGCCAATCTCGATCACTTCCTTATTGTGTAAATCGTAGGTGTCGATTAAGCGCTGCGCCAGGTTGCGATGGAACTTGTTGAAGGTCGGCGAGTAGGCTTGGGTAGCTTCATACTGCAACGAATATTCGTGCAAGGAAGCATCAAAATCGACATTCGATATGAAACCACAATGCTCACAGGCGGCCAAGGTGATCTTGCCTGTGGGATAGGTTAAAGCTTGTTCACGGCTGTGCATCAGCAACACGCTGTGTACCGGCACATTTTCGACTGCATAAAATGGCTGCATACCAGCAGTGCCGCAGTTGGGACAAATAAGGTTATCGTTCATGAAGTAATCCTAGCGTATCCTAGCAGGTTGTGAAGAAAATATTCAATAGGACACAGATAAATGCGGATTTAGGGGATTAACGCAGATTTTCGGTTTTATCCGTGAGAATCTTTTAACCCGCGAAAATCCGCGTACGATTAACAAACACTATGTTTGCACATTTCGCATAAGTTTAATTTTCAGCCACGGATTAACACAAATTAACACAGATTATAAATTAAATTCGTGAAAATGCTTCGGTTTCACTCAGCACAAGCCTGTGTTAATCCGTGGCAAAAAGAAAAAACGACAAAGATAGTGTAACAAAGTTATAACTATTCAGGTGCTCCGGCCGTGTCTCCTGACCGAGCCGGATAGTGTCGCGGTGAGGACACCGGCCACAGCCAGAGGCTGTATAGTTAAACAAAGTTTTCCAACAAACTCCTAGAAAACACCACTATGCAATCTGCGGCTGTGGGATCGGAATGACAAATTGACCGCCATTTTCCCGATAATTCTCTTGTTGGCTCATGATCTCTTTGGCAAAGTTCCAGGCCAATAAAAGCACATAATCTGGTTGATCTGCAACCAGTTTTTCGGTGGGGAAAATCTCGAAATGATTGCCGCCCATGAAACGGCCGTGTTTATAGGGATTCAAATCGACTACATAATCAACTAGTTCCCGATCAATGTCACAATAAGCCAACAAGGTTGTCGCTTTCGCAGCGGCACCATAACCAACAATCGAATGATTTTGGGCTTTCAGGTCGTGCAAAATGGCTAACAACGCATGTTTGACATGGCGCACATTACCGGCAAAATCTTGATAATAATCGATCTGGTCAACTTGACGCGCCGCTTCTTGCGCCAACAGTTCTAACACCGATTCCTGTGGAGCCTCGAAAGGTTCAACAAACAAACGCAATGAACCGCCATGAATCGACACACGTTTGACAGCATTCAAATACAAGCCATGCCGTTTGAAAAGTCTGTCGAGCGCAGTCACTGAGTAATAACAAAGATGTTGATGATAAATCGTGTCGAATTCGCAATGATCGACCAAATCAACCACATAGGGCGCTTCAATCACGGCAACACCGTCATCCTTGAGAATCGTTTTGATGCCCGCAACAAAGCCATTAAGGTCGGGCACATGTGCTAACACGTTGTTGGCCAGGAACACATCGGCCGCTTTGCCATCCGCACGCAGCTTGGCGGCCAGTTCGCTGCCGAAGAAATCGATAAGTGTGGGAATGCCTTTTTCTTGTGCGGCCGTTGCGGGTGCTTTGGCTGGATCGATACCTAAAACGGGGATGTTGTTTTCAGCAAAATTGCGCAGCATGTACCCATCATTACTGGCAGCTTCTATCACCAGGCTGTTTTCATCCAGAGTGCGCTCGTCCATAATGTCTTGTGCACTGCCGCCAAAATGACGCAGCAACGACGGTGACACGGAGGAAAAATAGGGATATTCTGCGTAAAAAAGGATTTCGGGATCGATGGTTTCACGGATTTGTGCGAGGGCGCAATCTTGGCAAAAAACCAATGTTAGCGGGGCTTTTAATTCGGACTGGCTGAGTTGATCGGCCGTTAACAGTCGATCTGCCAGCGGGGTTACACCAAAAGCCAGGATTTCTTCTAGGTTTTGTGAACCACAAGAACGGCAAGTAGTTTCATCTAAATGTATTGACATAATATTTCTCGTTTGAATAAGCTATAAACCACGAAGACACAAAGAACACAAAGGTTTTAGGATTCCTTCGTGATCTTCGTGCCTACCTCGACCATGTTTGGTACAGGTTTGTGGTGAAATGTTAGAGAGAGTTTGGACCTAGGCCAGAGCCGGTTCACACCAGCGCAGAGACGCATCCAATTGACCAGATTCCATCAGAGATTTGATGTGTTTGAGGCGACGGTAACGCGGACCTTCGTATTCGTTAGGCTGTAAATCGACGAGCTTATACGCTTCATAAAGCTCTTGAGCCCCTTTGCGTGCCGTCCACTGAGGTTGGTAATTAGGTAATGTCTCAGCAATTTTGTCGCAATTTACACGATAGTCGCGTTTATCGGCACCCACGTTAAAATCTTTTTTGGCATCTTTTGCGTTGGCTGCATATTCAACTTTGCTGCCGGGGATGGTTTCGGCCACGATGGTGGCGATCTCTCGAATCTGATAATTTTCAGTAGAGCGACCCACATTAAATGCTTCGTTATGCACTAGTTCCCGTGGTGATTCCAAAACGGCTACAAAAGCGCGTGACATGTCTTGGACATGCACAATGGGACGCCAGGGGGTGCCATCGCTTTTTAGCAAAACCGTTCCTGTGGTATAGGCCCATGCGGCCAAATTGTTTAACACAAGGTCAAAGCGCAAGCGTGGCGACATACCATAAGCAGTTCCGCTGCGCAAAAAAGTGGGGCTAAAGTTGTCATCCGCCATCTTGGATACATCTTGTTCCACCATCACTTTGGAACGGCCGTATGGTGTTACCGGATTAAACGCTGAAGTCTCATCTAAATAATCCTCAACCCCAGCACCATAATTGCTGCATGAGGAAGAAAAGATAAACCGCTGTACCCCAACTTCTTTTGCTAAAGTTGCTAACCGAACAGACGCGCGATGATTGATTTCAAAAGTCAAATCGGGGTTTAAATCACCTAAAGGATCATTTGATAAACCAGCTAAATGAATGATCGCCTCGAACCCTTCTAAATCTGATGCCTCAATATCTCGAATGTCTTTGTTATATTCAACAACACCAGAAAAAGAAGGTGCCTCACCAAAAGTAGAGCCTTCATATAAATTGGTGTCCATACCAACCACATGATGTCCTCTTTCTACTAACATCGGCACCAGAATGGTACCGACATATCCATTATGACCTGTCACTAATACGCGCATTTATGCAACTCCTACTGTAATATTTTAACTACTAAGGCTTCACTTTGGGTGGCTGGTCAGTAGCCTGAGCAATTACATTTTTTGTAACTATTCAGGTCATTCCTGCGAAGGCAGGAATCCACACATGGATACCCGCCTTCGCGGGTATGACAGTCAAGAAAAACCTGTACAGTTACCATTTTTTTAATGATATCTTCCGTTAATATACCGGAAAGGGCTTAAGAACCGACTTAATCCCATAACTTCCAAGGGGCACTGCCTGAATCCCACAACGAGTCCAATAAACGTTTATCCCGTAATGTATCCATACATTGCCAGAAACCTTCGTGTTTGTAGGCCATGAGCTGACCTTCGGCTGCTAGGCGTTCCAGGGGTTCGCGTTCGAACATGGTATCGTCACCTTCGATATAATCATATATCTCTGGTTCTAACACAAAGAATGCACCGTTGATCCAGCCTTCGGCGGCTTGTGGTTTTTCATCAAAACGCACAATTTGAGCACCTTGTTCTGTTTGTTGGCCGTTAAAACCTAAATGGCCAAAACGTGCGGGAGGACGAACGGCCGTTAATGTCGCCAACTTGCCATGTGATTTATGAAATGCAACTAATGCGTTCAAATCTATTGTGGAAACGCCATCCCCCCAGGTCATCATAAATGTTTCATTGCCCATGTAGGGGATGAGACGCTTAATACGGCCACCGGTCATGGTCATGAGCCCTGTATCAATCAATTCAACGCTCCAATCAGGGGTTAAATCGTTGTGTTGGGTCACTTTGCCATCACGAAAATCAACTGTCAGATCGCTGCTCAAGGAAACATAATCGACCATATAACGTTTGATGACTTCACCTTTGTAACCAAGCCCAATCGCAAAATCATTAAAGCCATAGGCAGAATAAAGTTTCATGATATGCCAGAGAATGGGTTTTCCGCCAACATCTACCATAGGCTTCGGTTTTTCAACAGTTTCCTCAGATAAACGCGTCCCCAATCCACCGGCTAGTATTCCTACTTTCATTTAGATACTCCTTAAATTTTTTACCCAAAGAACACAGGGAGCACAAAGAAAAATTCTTTACCTTCTGTGATCTTGATTTATTACTGGACAATAGCATTTTTGTTTGACCAGATAGGCCTGTCAGGTTTTCGTAAACCTAACAGGCCACTATTTCGCCAGACTCCAGTCTATTTTTTACTGATTATCGGTAACATCAATTTATAAGCTTCGTTTGAATTTCTAAAAGTTGCTACCACGGTGTGGTTCCCCTGAATTGTAATTTCAGTAACCGGATTCGTGCCAGTGATAGCACCACTCCATTCAGCAAAGAACCAGCCATCTTTGGGCACGGCCGTTAACTCAACCACATCCCCATAATAATAAACCGATTGATCCGGGTTCTTTGTTACAGTACCGCCTTCTGCATTCCAATCGACATCTAGCAAATATGGCTCTTCAGTGAAAAGCACAGAAATTTCATGGTCTTGTGTGACTTCAAAGCTGAGTGGGTTATCGCCATTTGTACCAGTGGGTACATCACCATCCCAGCCTGCAAATGCCCAGCCTGGATCGGGGTTGGCTGTCAATGTGACCATCTCACCATATTCATACATTTCCTTATCAGGCACAATTGTATAGTCGCCATTCCCAGCACTCACGGAGACATCAATGTTATAAAGCTGCTGCGAGAAAGTGGCTGTAACAACCTCATGTTGCATAATTGTCAACGGGATCGGATTTGTGGTGGTGACAATACCACCGCTCCAGCCGTCAAACGACCAGCCCGGAGTGGGGTTGGCAGTTAACAACACCTCATCACCCCATTGATAAAATTCTTGATCAGGGGCCTGTTCAACGCTGCCGCCAATACCACTTCCGTTGCTGACAATATTGATGTCCAGCGTGTAATCTTCAGAAACTTCGGGTCTGAAATTAGCGCGCACGGTCGTCACGGCTGCATTCGTGTCTACTGTTGTCACCGGATTAGTGCCGCTGGCAGCGCCGCCCCAGCTAGAAAACAACCATTCGTCTGCGGCTGTGGCGGTCAGTGTTACTGTTTGGCCACAGGTATAAGCTGGCAAGTCTGGGCTGGTAGCCACTGTGCCTTCACCTACAGTTTGTATATTGAGAGTAATGGGATTGTCTGTCAAATCAATGGGATCAGCGTCGTTGAGGAAGTAATCGAAAACGGCCGTATGTTCAATATTCCAGCCAGCATTGCCTGAGAAGATACCAACGGCCGTTACCGTTATCGGGTAGTCAAATGTATTGCCGATCTGCCAGTTTGTGCCATCGTAGGAATAGGATTGCGTCCAGATATCATCGGCACGCTCGACACGCATGTAGATGCTGTCACCGATGGCATTAATTGGCACTTTGCCAAGTTGAGTCGGTGCATTATTGATAAACCCACCAGCAAATAGATAGTTTTGTTCCGAGTTATCATACAAGAAATCGAAGCGCATGAAGTTTTCATCGTCTTGCTCAATGATAAAGCCTTGCATTTGTGCATTAAACTCAAGAGAGGAATCTATTTTGGTTTCCAGTACAAAATCGCCATCCTGGGCTGGCTGCATCAAGCGGGCGGAATTGTTACCGCCTAACCAAACATCATGCGCCTGGCCAGTCGGTACGGTAATTGCCGCCTGGTAGCCAGTCATCGTGACAGTACTATCACCGAGCGGATCAACAAAGGTCCAATCACCACCCAGCGTACAACGATTAAATTTGTCTGATTTTGGCAGCACCTGGTTCGGATCAACAAACAAGGCGGTGACATCCATGTCGCTAAACATCGTGATACGCTTGGGATTTTGTACACCGCCAATATCTCCAGCCCAGCCTGCAAATTGATAACCTTCAGCAGGAACGGCCGTTAACTCCACATCTTCAGCAAAGCGATACACACCACCGGCGGCCGCAGGGCTAACATCAACCTCGCCTTCACCGGTATGGGTAACGGTTAATTGTGGCTGGGGGACAGTTGCATTGATATCAACAGTCACATCCCCAAAGACCACATCCACATGGTGCGCCACAATCACAATCGAGCCGCTGCCGGGTTCACCAGAAAAACCTTGTCCTTGTAAATCCCAATTAGGCGGCTCTGCCTCAATTTGTGGCCACATCTTGAATGAATAAGTGGCTGTCGAACCGGGATTCGATTCGACTTTCATCTTGAAGTAATAGGGAGTTTCAAATACGAGTTGTTTGTTGGGGTCAGTGGTGATCCATTCGCCGCCATAACCGCGCAGTTCAAGCCCCGATGTTTCCGGCGTTGCCCAACGATACCAGCCTAACGCCCCTAGATTTTCCCAACCAGTACGCGGCTGCTCGCCACCTCTGTCATAATGACCCGACCAACGGGAAATAATGCCTATACCAGGGCCATTGCTAATGCCACCATAACCACCTTCGTCAATCCCATAAACAATCGCTGGAATTGTGATTTCGTAATCAGACCAGGACATATCACCAATCGCGATTAAGCGATCATAATCAAAGGTCAACGGCCGTACATTACTATAAGTAGTATCGACCAGCCATTGGCCATCGACAACTTGGACATGATCTTGGATATCGGCTGAGGTTTCCCAATCAATCACATAAGGGCTTGTCCACGAACCATCATGCATTTCGTAATTGACATTGACAGTCTCTTGGGATTCGCCACTGGCATCGCTGGCGGTGATAACAACCACATTATTACCAACGACCAGATCCGTGTAATCGATCTCAATGTTGAAGTCACCATCTTCCGCCAAGCGGAACCCATCTGCCCCCATATTCAAGGCAGTGGGCGCACTGCCATTCAACGTATATTCCAGTGACAAAATTGGAACCGCGCTGGAAACATTGCCTAAAATGTTGACCCATTTTTGGGCATCGCCAAGCTGGCCAAACTTTTGCTCTGTGCCATACCAAACATTGATTGTCGGGCCGACGAGCGGCGCTTTACCATTGTTTAAGCGCTGATTCTGCGCATCGTCTGCAATCACAACTGGAACCTGTGACGGGCCGCCATTAACCAAAGGGGGTTTAGCCACACCAGGCCCATCTTGAATAGATATGGCTTGGTCGTCTGTATCGTCTATTAGGTTAGCGGCTACTTGTGTTGGATGGGAGCTGATGATAAATACCAGCAGTAAAAGCAAAGATGTAATCGGAACTATCTTATACCATTTCATTTTCTATATAATCCTGTATTCTGAAAAATGTAGTAGGGGGAATGTTTTGTTAGCAACGTTATGAGCAACCTACTACTTGTGTCCGTCTCTCAAGGTAACGTACCTATTTTTTGTTACAAACCAGCTTACGGCTCACCCTAACTAAAAAACCGGGTTTCTTGGTCAAAATCCCCAAAAAACCCGGTTATTATGCGTTTACTTTTGTATGATGGGCAGATAGCTATAAAGTGTTGGCGGCTCGTCAGTGAAGACTGCTTTGACACTTTTACTACCGTCAAGATTAATGCCTTTTGGATTCTCAGAGATATATCCAGTGACATCTCCTTCCCAATGTGAGAAGTACCAATCTGCGGCAGGAACGGCCGTTAACACAACCGTATCACCCCATAGATATACACTCTCATCGGGGTCAGTCTCAACCGACCCATTGCCTTCGGAGGGCTCAATCGTTAGCGTAACATACTCAGCAAATACGGCCGTAATGTCCATATTACCCGTCACATCCAACGAGACAAGCGGCAGTGCTGCTTGTGCA
>CAYGMR010000002.1:9157-31278 GCA_964350725.1 uncultured Ardenticatenaceae bacterium
CGGGCTTCTAGAACTTGTACGGCGCGGGCAGCAGCCCACCCAGCTGCTGGGGTGGCAGCCAAAGTGATTTCCTCACCGTAATCATAAGCACCTTGCTCGGGTGTGACCGTGGCCGTACCACCCACGCCACCAGCACCCCAAGAGGCGACATCCAGTGTAACAGCATGTACACTGGTGAACGTGGCTGTGATATCGCGGTCAGCAGTCATTGTCAACGTCAATGGATTCAGGTCTTCTTCCGAGGGTAACACATCACCACTCCAGCCTCGGAATTCCCAACCCGCAGGCACATTGGCTGTCAGTGTGACTTCCTCTTCGTGCAGATAGACATCCTGCTCTGGCGAGATAGATACTGTACCTTGCGGCGCAGCCCCATTATTAACAACCTCAACATCCAAAGTGTACTCGTTCAATGTGAAGGTGGCCGTGACGACTTCGTCATGACCAAAAGGTGTGTTCAGGGGATTGGTTGTTCCACCGATATCACCGGAAACACTTTCCCAGCCATCAAATGACCAACCTTCTGCGGGGGTTGCCGTCAAAGTCACGGGATTCCCACATTCGGGACTCTTTGCCACCTCACCTTGACCTTCTATCTCCACCGGCAAAATCAAAGCAACCGCATCTTCCAATTCAATTGGATCTGCAATATTGAAAAAATAATCTAAGGATGCAGTAAAGGCGGGTTCTTGACCCGGATTCATAGATGCATTACCTGCAAATGGACCCACTTTGCTCACTTCTATGTTGTGGATGAAATGCGCAACTTTTTCCCAGTTAGCACCATCAAGCGAGTAAAAGTACTGCCATTCATCACCGCTGCGCAGTAGGGTGAAATATTCTGGCGATTCAGGAAGAGAACCATTTGCAATCAAGGTCGGCGACCCATTCGCAAAGGTATAGACCTCATAATACACGCCA
This sequence comes from uncultured Ardenticatenaceae bacterium, assembly GCA_964350725.1. Taxonomy (GTDB): domain Bacteria; phylum Chloroflexota; class Anaerolineae; order Promineifilales; family Promineifilaceae; genus JAACFF01. Next base: position 10,079 of record CAYGMR010000002.1, read on the forward strand.
TCATTGTAATAGCTCACATCAAAGCGCATGAAATTCTGGGCATTTTCTTCAATTAATACGCCTTGAATTTGAATGTTTTCACTGACAGGTTCGTCAAACTTATATTCAATGCCAAAATCTGTGTCATTCGCGGCTTGCATGAGGCGTACCGCATTATTTGTCGGCACCCACGGATCATGCGCGACGCCAGCCGGCAAATTAAATTCAACCTGCTCACCTGTCACTGTGTAATCTGCAATGCCAATGGGATTGACGAATTGCCAAGTTGCGGTATCCAACGTACAGCTATTGAAATCGTCAGATTTAATGATCGAAGGTTCTAAGTTTGAACTAATCTCAAAAGAGTAAGAATCGTTCATGCAACGGCCGTCGTAATCACACGCATCAACCTCAACCGTCACCTCTTCACCAGCCTCAAACAGTTCGTTTTGGTAATAAGCCACTGAATAGTTATATTTTGTGCCCACAAGACCAGGATTTACAACTTGATCCTGTACTTTCATCACAATTGTAGACGGATCGACCCCCGCCCCAATATCAAACAGTTGTAAGGTTATCGGCGAAAACGGTTCCACAAACCGTTCATCACGTCCCGGCTGCGGTGCATAAAGCGTGGGAGCCTCTGTATCGGCGCCGACATTTGCGGCACGTTTTAACACGAACATCGCACCCGGTCGTTCAACAAATTCGCCAGGATTATTTTCAGTCGTGAAATTCTTATAAACAATGGTGTTTGCTCCACTCCAAATGTGATTAAAATTGAAGTCAGAAACAGAGAGGAACCAATAATCTGAATTGGGGAAGTTGGGCCAGATTTCAGGTTCACCATTCAGAGAAATGATTGGGAAACCCCAGAAAGAATGCAGCAATTTACCCGACACAAACAAGTTCTCAGTATTGGGCGGGAAGAAGAACAGGCGACCCGCTTCCGTGGGTTGTGTGCCTTCCATCCAGAGTCCGGCATCTTCAAAAAATGGGTTATAAAAACCAACCAGCGGTTGGGCACGTTGAATAGCAAAATTCGCCGAAACGCCACCGGCAGCATCGTTCACATTGCCCGCCGCATCAACAACCCTGATTTTGAATTTCATGCCAGCCTGATCAGGAATATGGGAAATGTCCCAGTTGACAGAATATTGACCGGCTGATGGTGTGACCACCGAGCCGATATGGTCAATGGTTCCGCCTGTCGGCTCATTGCTACCACCTGGATGCCAGGTCGTATGTGTGCGGCTGTGCCAATCGGTAAAAAGTCCATTATTATCTTCATCATAACCGAAGTAATAGCCATGAAATTCAACGAATTTTGCACCACCAGAAACGTCAGCGGTCAAAGTCAGTTGATCGCCATTCACAGTCAATGTCCCCCCCGTGCCAGCAGCAACGGCCGCACCGTCACCCGCCACACTCACCAAAGAGCCTGTTGCTGGTGTCACATCGCTGCCAGAGCCTGGGTTGAGGGGATGCCCACCGTCATAATAAATGCGAATAGACATATCATGTACGTGATAACCACCGCCTTCATCCCAAAACTCGATTGTGTTTGTGCCTTGCACCAATTCGCTTAAATCGATCTCTTTAGACCAAGGCGTGCGACTCCAATTTGCGCCGACATTGGGAGCATGTGTCACACCATTATTGATTTTGAAACGTGCGATTTGATGGTCTTGATTACGCCAAAGGTCCAGGAATATCTCCGCTTTTAATGCCTGCGAGAAATCATCTGGAATGTTGAACTGCATTGTTTTGTGGCATGGCCATGCTTCCAGATAGTGCGCACCGCCCCACGGATGTGTATCTTGTGCGGTTTCACAATCATTGATGTTGCCAGGATCGACAAAGCCACCCGTGAATTCGTCATGGTGTACCCAATATTCTTTATAAGTAACCGAACTATTGGCATCATAAACACCAGCGTCAACAGGTGCTGGTTGTAGTACGAATAAACAAATCGCCAAACAGACAAAGGCAAAAATCGCCATGACAACTGTTGAGCTTTTTTGTGTCGTTTTGCGTGAAATAAAATTTTCTTTCATCTTTTAATGCGGCCTCCGAAATCATGCGGATTCAAATTTATATGCAACTTCAACAGGCAGCATGCTTTTAAGAAGCGTGTGCTACCTTAGATTAGGTAATCGGCAACAAGTTTTCAGAAATAAACCTAGTCTGAGTGTTGCCGATTCTTCAAGGAAACCGCAGTTCAAACGCTTCAGGATTTCCGAATAGTTTCTGCGGTTTACCTAAAGACAGACCCATTTTAAAAAATGGGTCTGTCTTTTTTTCTTACGTGTTATGAATATTAGTTATGTTTTATGATGGGTAAATATACGTTGGCATCGCCTTCAACAAATACCGCCAAAACGTTATGGTTTTTGCTGATAGTGATTTGATCTGGATTGTTACTACCAGATAAATCGCCGCCCCATTCCAAAAAGACCCAGCCACTTGCTGGATTGGCAGTTAGTGTCACAACCTGGTCACAAGAATAGGAACCATTGGGTGATAGATTAACTGTCCCTTCCCCGCTTGTGTTCACATTGATCACTTTTTGCCCATTTGTGCCACCATCTTCTGGGTCAATTGGTGCGCCCGTGTTAAAGAAGTAGTCGACAACGCCGGTGAAGGCAGGGGCGATATCTTGATTATTAATTTCATTGCCCACAAACACACCGGTTTGATTCACTTCCATCATCCAGAAGAATTGAGAGGCTTGCGTCCAACTTGTACCGTCATACGAATATGACTGCGTCCATATATTGCCATTACGCTGTACACGCATGTAAATATCATCATTGTTGCCAGCATTTATCGGATTCACATCAAATGTAGATGCAGCCCCATCTTCCATCACACCAGCATGCCAGAACAACGTACTGCCGTCATGGAAAAAGTCAAAACGCAGCCAATTGTTATCGTCGGTTTCTACAAGGAGACCTTCTAATTGGTAGCGTTCATCAGGGATGGTCTCAAATTTAACTTCGATCTCAAAATCTTGATCTAGTGTATCTTGCAAAATACGTGGTGCTTTTTTGTTACCTGTCCACATATTGTTGGCGGTTCCTTCCGGCACGGACAGCTCTAAGGTAGAGCCTGTTAGTTGTTTGCTGCCATCGCCAGGATTTACAAAGGTCCAAAGGTCACTGTCGAGGTCACCACAGTAGCTGAAATCGTCAGAGACGGGTGAGGCCAATGATTTATGAATGAAGTTAGCTACGACGGTTTTGTCACCATCCATCACCAAGGTGATCGGATTGGCGATGCCACTCAGCGCACCACCCCAGCCTGCGAATAGATAATCTGTGTCAGGAACGGCCGTTAACTCAACCTCTTCCGCATACAAATATTCAGGCCCAGGCGGATCTCGCAAAACTTCACCCTGGCCAACAATATCGACAGTTATTTCCGAGGGCGGTGCTGGCGAGAAATTAGCCGTGAGATTGATGTCCTTCGTGATATTAAAGCCTAATGGATTCGCATCCCCAGTGAAGTCACCCGACCAACCATCAAAAATATTGCCTGGCACTGGAATAGCCCAAATACCAACCTGAGATGCATAGGTGTACCCATCTTCTGGCTCTGGCGGCACAAAATCAAGTGAACCATCACCATTTACAGTCGAATTCACAGTAAAGCGAATATCATCTAGCTTTTTAACGGTCACATTACCAAAAGCCACATCAACATGGTGCGACACAAGCATCATCGAGCCACTATCTGGTTCGCTGTCCAGCCCTGCAGATTCCATATCCCAAGCAACGGGTTCAGGATCGGCCGCCTTCCACATCTTAAAGCGATAGTAGGCTGGGCCAGTAGGAGAAGACTGCACACTGGCTTTCACCATATATTGCACATCGAATTCCAATTCTTTGAGCGGGTTGCCAGTAATCCAGGCACCACCGCCACCCAACATTTCAAGCCCTTCTGAATTTTGAGGTGACCAACGATACCATGTCAAAGCACCTAAATCATCCCAGCCGCGATTGGGTTGTTCGCCGCTCAGATTATTATGACCTTGCCAACGCATAAACACGCCTACACCGGCACCATTACTGGGGCCACCAAAACCAGAAGTATCAATGGCATGCACATTCATGGGGAAGGTGATTTCGTAATCTGTCCAGGTTTCATCCCCAATAGCGACCAAACGATCATAATCAAAGGTGAGTGGCTGCAACACGCCATTTTGGGTTGTCCACTGCCCATCGACAACTTGTGCCACCGATTGGACAGGTGGCGAACTCGTCCAGTCAATCGAATAATTTTCCGGCCAAACATTGCCAGCAGAATAATCAATCGTCACATTTTTGGTTGTTTCTTCATCTTCGGTATCAACGGCCGTAATCTCAAGCGTGTTATTGCCATCATTTAAATCGTTGATCCGCAACTCAACATTAAAGTCTCCATCCTCAGCCAAGCGATATCCATCAGGGCCCATCGACAGGTTTTTGGCAACACCACCATTCAAAGAATAGGTTAGCGAATCAATATCATTGGGGCCGGAGACCGAACCCAATATATTAATCCATTGCTGGGGATTACCTATTTGACCAAAACTTTGGAAGTCTCCATACCATATATTGATCGTTGGCTGCGTTGGAGCGGCTTCAACATTGAGGCTGCCCCTTGGTTCCGTGGCAATCGCCCACGGCCCATCAGCCGGATGACCTTCAACAAGGTCTGGCTTACCCCCTGGGAATTTGGATGTATTTCCATCCAGTGCAGGCGGTGCGGGTTCATCACCAGCCACCCCTGCTTCAACGCCCTTACTTTGCAAAAGCAAAGTCACAAACAGAAAAACAGTTAATAAAAATGCAAATTTTTTCATGGGTTTTTTCTTCCTTCTTTTTAAATGCCTCTGACATATTTCCGATAAAAACGAAAGGATCGATGTCATAAACATAAATGGTTCACCTTTCCTCATCCGTTAAGACACCGTGAATGATATAGGTGCTCAACGGTAGAGTCCAAATAATTAGGCATATATTTTTGTAGCTTTAAGTATTCTCTTTGAAACCAATTCAATCATTGCCTGAAAAGCAAAAATGAGCCGTCTATTCAGCAACTTTTGCAGCTAATCTAGGAAAACGGGTATCAATTTTTAAGCTAACCAAAAATAATTGAATTAGTTCGAAAATCAATGCTCTTTGCGTTAAAAATGCCAGGCCACAATAAACAACCACACCAATTAAGATCAATATAGTCAATGATAAAACGTTGGGAATGCCGCCGCTGAGTTGTAAGATATATGGTTTTGATAGCTGCACAATAAACGCCATCACAAAACCCATAGCCGCAAACTTCACGAATGCAATTAATGTTGGGCGCATGATGCCAGGCAATATACGCTCAACCAACAAAAGATTGTAGCCAACACCAACGAGATGGGAGATAACTACGGAGACTGCAACGCCCTCGATGCCCCATTGAGACAGTATGATCGCCAATGGTACCATAACAACTGATAGCACTAAGCCGGCACGTACCATGTAATTCGGCTTGCCAACTGCCAAGAATAAAGGCACAGTGTTTTCTGATAGGGGACGAAAAAGCACCATAAAGGCAAAAATTTGCAGGGTGACGATCATCGGTATCCATTTAGGGCCTAATAAAACAGGCACTAGCTCTGGGGCTAATACGAGCATACCCAATGAAATCGGCACCATCATCAACAAAACAACGTAATAACTCTTGAGATATAAACGGGTTAGACGTTCTGTTTCGTTTTGTATTTTGGTGTATGAAGGGAAAAAGACACCATTGATCACACTGCGACTAAAACTACTTAACACATTATTACTAAGATCATAGGCCTTGCTGTAATAACCCAATGCGGTTGTGCCAAATTGGCGTCCGACAAACCAATCATCCCAGTGCGTGTGGAAATAGGAGACGATGCCACCGGCGGTGGTTTGTAAACCATAACGTAATAAGCTGCGCGTGATGTCGCCATCCCACTTTTTCGGTTTAATCCATTCCCAGCTAGGGTTAAACAACCAAACCAAAACGGTTCTGACCAGTGCGGACGCAATTTTGCCATAAACGAGGCTCCATAATCCATACCCCATAACCGCCAGGACAATCGCCACGATCATGTAGATTATTTCGGATAGGATCACGGCTGCACTGAGGCGGTTGAAACGTAGTTCTTTGCTCAGCATCGCTTCAGGAACAATGGTTAAAGTGGTGAACAAGATGATGGGCAGCAAACCACGAAATACAGCAACATCCACATCCCCTAATATTGAAGAAATAATTTCTGCATTTATGGAGAGTACGATAAAGGACAGCGTGCCAGAAACAAGGCTAATCAAAAAAGCCTGAAATGCGACTTTTTTACGGTCCATTGTGCTATGGATCAAAGCGGCGTCCATGCCCAAACCAACAAACATGTAGGAGGTTCCGATCAAGACCATGGCAAGGGTCACAGTCCCAAAATCGCTGGGATCAAGGAGGCGTGCCAGAATGATTGTTCCGACTAATTGCAACGGCCGTACCACAAGAGAGACACCTCCCATGAGCATACTACCGCGTACAGTTTTAATCTTTAAGTTCTTCTCGCTAATGGGACACCTCAGTTAGGTCGTAGTTTGCTTGATCTGTGTTTTTGCTGCTGTGGCTTCAGGTGTGGGCAGTAAGGAAGTATAAAATGTAATATATTGATCGACGACATCATGCCAGAGCCGCCCCTGACGCAGTGCCACCGCAGCCTGGCGCGATTGAGCCATAAAATCATCATCTTGAACATATTGCAACATAGCTGCAGCAATGTCGTCAACAGTATTGTTGACGAGTAACCCGTTACGGCCGTTTTCCACAATATGACGATTGGGTTCAAAATCAGTCGCGATCATCGGGATGCCCAAAGCCCGATATTCTAATGCTTTCAAAGTCGGATGGTATTGCCAATCGAGTGGCCGTTCCGGCACAATTGCCAACGCCACAGCATAACTCACTAACGTAGCTGGCACATTTGCATAGGCAATGGGAGGTTGAATCGAAGCAACCTGCCCCACGCCTAAATCAGTGATCATTTTTTGATAAAAACCATTTGTGGCATCGGGGCCGATAAAAACAATTTCAAATTTGTCAGCGTAGACCAACATCTTTTGTGCTGCCATCAGCAGCAAATCAAGCTTACGCTGTGTGCTAATTGTGCCGAGATAAACAAAAGTTGTCTTGGCGTTCAATTCGTCGGGTTGTCTGACCGGGTGCGGTTGTTCCAAAAACTGGCGGGCCACACCTAACGGCACAACTGTGCCCCACTGGCGCCAATTCTCGCCCAATACTTTCTGAGCACCAGCTGCATGTAAAAAAGCGGCGCGTGCATAAACATGCCGTGCAACTGTTTGGCGTTTGAAACGGTAGAATCCATTTTTTAAGCGGCCGAAAAAGGAACGGCCGTAATCACGTTCATCAATCTGGCGAAAATCAAGGATAAATTGCATCTCGTTGGGCATAAACAGCGGCAAAATCTCAAACCAGCCCAAGTCCGCCGGATTAATTTGCACAATATCAGGGCGTAATTGATGCAGCATTTTGCGCACGCCTTGCTCATAAGTAAACGCTGCTTTTTTCCACAACAAATTGCGCATGATGGGTAAGTTTGCAAACTTTCCCACAGGTTTTTTTACACCGGGAACGGTTGCTACCAATTGTTCACCTGCATAGACACATAAATCACCTTTCACATCAGGTGTGGCCACCCATGCTTCATGGCCACGCGCACGCAAGTCAGCAGCAATGATCCCATAATCAGGTGTGGGTTGGTACGAATAAAATTGGGCAAGAAGTATGCGCATGAAAATCTCTACTGCATCAAAAGCAGGTCGAATTAGCTGTATTTTACATCACGAACGATTAAATTATTGGCCAAATATTTCCAATGCAAACGTGTCCACCAACCCATACACAGATAACATTTTATCTGATCACTCAGTCTTAGGGGAGCACGTCGAATCGAGCGCAAATGTTCACCCAACAAGCGCCAATGAGGGAATGTGATCTTGCCGGCACGGCGCGGGTCGTACCATGCTTGCTGGGAATGGTGTGAAGCATTTTCACCCCATGATTGGTCGGCATGGTTACGATAATAGAATAAAACTTCGGGGATTTCGACAAAACGACCACGCAGGCTTAATTCGCTTAATAAGGGTCGATCTGAGCCTGTGTAGTTGCCAATTAACCGTGTCTGTCGCAAAACAGCGGTGCGTATCAAGCCAAAAACGGATACACACGGATGGGGAACGCAAACAAATTCGTAAAAACGTTTGGATGGTTCGGGATTCGCGGCATCTGGTTTAGCCGGATAAAGACGCAGGATATTACCATTGCCATCAATCGCTTCTGTTAAGCCATAACACAAAACGACATCTGGATTTGTGTCTAAAACGGCTACGGTCTTTTCAAGAAATTGGGGTGCTAACAAATCGTCGTGAGCGGCCCATTTGAAATACTCACCGCGTGCGAGTTCAAAGGCGCGATTGTAATTGCCAGAGGCACCCAAGTTTTCTGCATTACGATAATAACGAATACGGCCGTCACTTTTGGCATATTCTTGACATATGGTTTGTGTGTTGTCGGTTGAAGCATTGTCTGTGATGATCAATTCAAAATCAGTGAAAGTTTGGGCTAACAATGATTTCAAGGTCTCTTCAAGGAAATTTTCGCCATTGTAGATGGGCAATCCGATGCTAACCCGTGGTATGGAGGTGCTCATGTGTTCATCCTATACATTAAAAAAGTGTGTAATTGCTTGTTACTTTCTGTGAATAAAAACGGCCGTTTTTAGGCTCATTCCAATCGTTAGGTAATCGGCAACAAGTTTTCAAATTTAAAATCGAACTGTCGCTTGCCGATTCCTCAAGGAAAACGCACATATCCACATCATTTATTTCAGAAAGCTCTGTGCGTTTTATTTAATTATAAGAAAATTAACAAGACAAAATTACATATCTACTTAAGCTTAAAAAAACCGGTATATCCTCTTATACACCACAGCATATAAAAAAAGCCCCCAAAAATGGGAGCTGTAACGGTTAAGTCAGACAGACCAGTCAGCAATCACACAATGTAACCGGTACTATCTGCGAGGCGCATATTCATTTCTTTTTTCATCTCTGGCGTGACCCCCATAGCGGCCGTATATTCTTCACCAAAACGCGGCAGCACGGCAATTTTTTCCTTATGTTTGGCCACAAACTTCTCTGTCGGCATAACGGCCGTTGCCGGATTACCAGCAGCCACAACGCCCGCAGGTACATCTTTGGTCACCACGCTGCCAGCACCAATCACAACATTATCCCCAATTGTAACCCCCGGCAGCACAATTGAACTTGCGCCGATAAATACATTATTACCAATGTTTACTTTACCAATGCGTGTGTAACCCAACAGACTTTTCATGCTGGCATCATGTGCCAAAATACAAACATTCGGTGCCAATGTAACATTGTCACCAATGGTAATATGCCAACAATGGCTGGCATCCAAAAAAACACCCGGCTGCACATTCAAGTTCTTACCCACCGTCAAGCCGTTTCGCTTTAGCATTTCCAAACGTTCAGCCCTGATTTTATGTAAGATTTTGCGAATCAATGTTTTTATCATCGTTATTTCTCTCCAAGTAGTGCCTGGCACTTCTGGGCAAAGTGGCTTTTCAAATTCGCGTCATTCGTGGCGAAAATCCTTGTACAAAAAACAAGCATTTCATTGATAAGGTACTAAGGCACTTTCCTAATTAAATCATCCTGCCTCGTACCAAGTACAGCTGGTAAAACGCCAATCCCATTTTTCACTAACAGCGCGGTCAAGGCAGCATTCAATTTCTGCGCAGAGGCTGACCATGACCATTGGTCTGCAGAACCACCAGATTCAGCACCAAGTGCACCTAACTCAGCACGCGCGCGCCAAATTGCCCCCAGAGCCGCATACAAATCATCCACCGTTGATCCATACGCCCAAAATACATAGCCCTCATCCCCAAGCACACTGGTATGACATTCAATATGGGTAGCCAAAATCGGCAACCCGGCTGCCATATATTCAAACAGCTTTATTGGACTCGATACACGGAACTGCTCTTCATCGGGAAATGGGAGTGCACCAATATGCGCTTGCCCTAATAAATGTGGGATCTCCTCATGTGGAACTGGCGGCAACACCTTTATGCGCCCGGCAGTCTGTGCTGCATAACTTTCAAGGTCTTGCCTTTCCCAACCATCTCCCACCAAGATCATCTCAAAATTCAAGCCATCTGCATTGGCCTTTTCAACTGCATGGCACAATGCCATCAAATTACGGCGATTATGCATTGACCCCACATAGATTATTTTGATCGCCTCATTGGATTGCGGCCATTCCCGTTCCTCTTGAGCCTCAGCAAATTGCTCCACTTGAACGCCTGAAGGCCAAACACCAAATAATTTTTGCTGTGGGATTTTTACCGATTTCGCCATCGGCTCTGTGATAGCAGTCTGTCCATCAGCCCATACGTTAGCAATTCGGTTCATCAATAATTCAAATGAGCCGCGCAGCCACCATTTTATGGTAGACATGTCCATTGGGACCGTGCGCGTATCCATGAGCAATAATGGTTTGCGTTTTCCACTTAACAAACGTAATAACTTTAAGGGAAAAATCCAAGGAGCCGACATTTGATGAAACAGTATAATGTCGATCGAAGACCACGCCTTTAACAAAAATATCACTAACTTGATATGAAATAAAACGGTGCTAAAAAGATAGACATCTGGCTGGCCAATGAAATAAATATCTGTACCACGGAAAACCTGTTTTCCATTGTCAGTGCGGCTGCGACTAACCAACGTCACATCCCAACCAGATTCGCGTAATTCTTGTGTGGTGACGAGCCACGTGGCAGCGTCTAAACGTTCTTGAGCAGGTTCAGGATATACCCAAACAAGGTGTGGTTTTTGCAAACCAGCTTTTATAGGGGCCATATACTAGATTCTCCAAATAAAGTGAAGTTGGTTTTATGCGCTTGCCTTTAGGTAGGCGGGTGTAGATTTAATCTTGGTTTCTGGCAACGGCCGACTCAGAATATAGCCCATCAATCCCCAATATAAGAGCATAGGCACACTTGAATCCCATACGGCTACGTACCATAACCAAAATAGCCACATAGTAGAAAACAAAAGCAAGCCATAGCGTATAACTGTATCCGGGGTTTCGGGATCACGTTTTGCATCGTGATACATACGCACAATAAACCAAATCAAAAACGCAACAAAAACAAAAATGCCTGCCATGCCGACCTCTTGCATCATCACCAAGATACCTGTTCCGGTATATAAACCGTAGTGACCTTTACGCAAGCCTTCCCCGACAATGCCCAAGGCACGGCTTTCTCCGCGTGAACCAAGCCCCATCCCAAACAGGAACGTTGGCCCATCTCTCTGCAATATCTGCCAGCCTAACTGCAATGCAAACCCGCGCCCAAAGTAGCTTTCTCCTGTTGAGCTGCTTATCTGTTTACCAAATAAATATGAATTTAGCGTGTCGGACTCAAGCACATACTCTTCAATACGTTTTTGCCCACTTACTTGTTCAGCAACAACTGCATTAAACAGAATAACAAACACCGCAACGGCAATAAGGAATAATGAAACGAAAAGCACCATGCGCTGCATTTGTTGACCACGAATCATATGGATGACTAATGCCAAACCAGCAAGCATGACCACGAAGACGGGAAACAATTTCATTTCACCCAATGTGCTTGAAATAGTACCCAGCAGCATAACTATGCCTAACATACGCCAATCACCGTTGGTTAACCATTGACCCAAGGCAAGGCTTGTCGTTAATAAAATCAAGAGTAAAAGGGTGGCCGTACCATAGCCGCCAAAAACACCGGCAAGATGATCGCCAGGCGGCTCGCCAGCCAGATATTGAAGGGTTTGAAAAACAACTTCAATCCCTAACAACCAGACCAAGGCTTTTAACAATCTAGCGGAAAAATTTTCAGGCCAATGGGGCTTCAAATAAGCGTAGATGCCAATAATAGGATAGCGGAACATGATCCACCAGCCCCAAATCGTGGCTGGCAAAGCTTGGCCTTCAAAAAAAGCAACAATTGCGCCGACAATGGTTACACCCAAGATCAGCAAAACGGCTTGTGGGATTTTGTCTAGGAGCAACATGCGCATGAGTGTCAAACCTACAATCGCGAGCAGCGCTAAATCGGTTACCCAGCGCACAAGACCCGGCAGGATGCCAACCCATACGAGATAGGGTGTTAACAATTCTGTTGCAAGTATGGCAACCAGAAAAATATCGTACCTGTCCCAAAAGCTAATTTTTTCTTCTGGGGCCGTCTCATTATCTTTATTGTTGGTTTGTGTTTCTGAAAGCGTTATATTATTCATTAAATGCAGGACTTAGGGTTTGCCCGTTATTAACTTCGGACATTTGTAAACGGACAAACCTTGCGGATGCGTTCCCAAATTCAAAATTTATTTGTGAACGCATCCTTGGGTCAATTCCGCTGGTTTCTATTCAACAAGCTGACCATATGAAGAGTAGCTTTCGTCCAGTTGTGCACGGTTTACAACGATGCCAATGGATTTGGCCTTCACATTTGACAATTGTTTACGTACCATTTGAATATCTTCACGTCGGGTTTTTCCTTGGGCCACAATAATAACAACACTATCAGCTTTGGGTGCCAAAACGGCCGCATCTGCAACCGACAACAACGCAGGTGTATCTAACAGCACGTAGTCGTACTGTGTTTTCAATTCTTCGATTAACTCCGTCATCTGATCAGAACCCAATAATTCAGTCGGGTTAGGTGGCAGAGGGCCGCTGGTCATAACCTGCACACGCGGGTAGGTTGTATACAGGATGGCATCCTCCAACGCGACGTCTTTTGTCAATACGCTGGTTAAGCCACGTTTGTTGGGCAAATCAAATATTTTGTGAGCCATGGGGAGACGCATGTCACAATCAATGACGATGACTTTACGACCAGATTGGGCGATGGTAACAGCGAGATTAGCAGTCACAGTAGACTTGCCTTCGCTACGTTGTGCACTGGTAGCCAAGACGATTTTCGGGCCGGTTTTTTCTTCCAGGGCCATGATATTGGTACGCAGGCGCCTGAATGCTTCTAGCTGTGGATAATGACCATCGCCCAGACGTGCGATGCGCAAATCATCTTTGGCTTCAGGAATTTTGCCAACAGTTGTAAGTTCTGCAGCCGCTTCAATTTGTTCAGTTGTATAGAGCGTTGTGTCTAGATTTTCTAGTAGAAACGCAAGTGCTACGCCAGCCATTGTGCCAACGACAATCCCTAAGACGATATTTAAAACTGGTCGCGGCTGTGATTGACTTGTAGGTATGATCGCTGGTTCAACTACAGAAACCGCATTGGCACGCAAAGCCTCGTTCAATTGTGCTGAATCATATTGTTGTAACAAGGTTGAATGTGTACGTTCTTTCAGTGCTAGGGTTTGATCAGCAGCAGCAATGCCAACTACATCATCTGGTGTGTTTTTCACCAAACGTTCGTATTCAGCACGTGCATCTGCAAGTTCATCTTCAATTAAGTCTAATTGTTCTTTCAATATCTCTTGCGCTGTTTGCCCATTGACTGAGTATACTTCTTGGCTGCGGGCTACGATCAAAGCAGCGGCAGCATTGGCAAGATCGCGTGCCAGATTCGGATCCGCTTCCTCGGCCCTAATAAACATCAATTCTGTGTTTGGAATCAAGTCAACTTTGATGTTTGGCAGTTCATTCATGCCAAGCTGTTCTTTCAATTCACGGGTCGTGCTATCGCTTGTTGCAATCTGAATATAGGTATTCATCAGACGCTCGGTATAGCCAATATCTGTAACAATGTAGTCAGACCCACTACTCACAGTGGCGACGCGCAGCATGGTGCTGGCTTCATATTTGGGCGTTTGTAAAAAGGTAACGGCCGTAATCAAAATTGTTGTAATAACTGCAGTCAGAATAATTATCCATTTCCGACGCTTCAAAATAGCAAAATAGGTTCGCAATCCCATGTTTAATAGTCTCCGGTGATTTTCGGTTGTCAGTAGGTAGCTAAATGCCCTTCCTCAAGCAATTATACAGTCACCTCAGTCTAACCGAATGAGAGATTGTATACGCAGGGAAATCAAAGTCAATTCCCAATGACGCGTATACAGAAGCATTTGCCGCTTCCGTAGAGTAAGGTATATGACCTCACTTACGCCCTTGCTTACGTTTAGGTAATCGACAACAAAAATTCACTTAAGGTGTTGCCGATTCCTCGAGAAAACCGCAGTTTGAGCAGTAAGCGGTTCCCAAACAGACTCTGCGGTTTCTCTAAGATAATTCAAACAATAACTGCCACTATGATTGTGGCAGTTATTGACAATGTTATTTATTTAAAAAATATCTATGGGAACTCAACGAGGAATGGCCAATTTACATTGGTCAATATGATCCGCTTATAAAGATTGGATACGGGGTACGGCTTGACGCTCGTCTGGCAGCAACCGTGCATACATAAACTCATACTCTTTGACAATATCATGCCAACGATATTTCTTGTTTACCCAATTTTTGGCTTGAACACTCAGATCATGCATTTCATCAGGATGGGCCAAGGCATATTCCAACTTCTCACGCAAATCATCCACATTAGCAGATTCAAAGAACAAGACTTGTTCCGGCAAAACACCCGTGTTTTCTGGAATATCGCTGGCGACGATGGGAGTGCCAACAGAAGCTGTTTCAAGCAACATCATGGACATCGCCTCAACAGTCGATGGGAACACAAAAAAGCGAGCGTTTTCGATCAGTCCCATCAATGTATCTTTTGAGGAAATAAAAGAGCCAAATTTCACACGATCATCAGCCATTTTACGCAAGTTTTCCACATATTTCGGCCATTGTTTTTCATCCCCAACAATTAAAAGCTTAATGTCTGCATCAATTTCTTGAAATGCTTTCAATAAATAATGGCAGCCTTTAGTTGGAATGATACGGCCGGCGGCAAACAAAATATACTTTTGGGGTTCCAGATCATGTTTCGCTAACACATCAAGCGCACTTTCTGTATCAATACCGATATGATCATCAACCCCATTGGGGATATATTTGATTTCTTTGCCATATTGTTTCAAATAATATGCCGTCAGCGGTGCACCAACCCCAGTCAATTCATTAGACATCTTGAGAAATGGATACTCAGTTACCCGCAGACAAAATTTCGCAAAAGTTCCCCATTTATCACGATCTTGGGGGACAGCATGTGATGTTGAAATGACTTTATAACGCAGACGCAAAAAAGGCAGCATAAAGCTGGCTTCTACATTGTGCAAATGAATCAAATCAAAATCACCAAACAACAAGGCATGTAACGCCCCTAATATGAACAAGGATGTTGCATGCAAATGTTTGCCGGGTAATGTAGGAATTCTGATTAGTCGGATTCCTGGATAGGTTGCACCCTCGGGAACAACTTGACTGCTGCAATAGACAGACACATCATATTCATCTCTGTTTACACCGCTTGCAATCGCTTCTACAACACGGTCGGCACCTGCTTTTGAAGGTAACCCTTTAATACCAAAATACGCTATCTTTTTTTTCATGGCGTCTAACTCCTGCACACCAACTTGGTTTTTACCATTACATAATTAAATAACAGGAACGAAATCCTGTTTGAGTACTTTTTGATAAACTGCTATGGTTTGTTCGTAATGCGTTTGTGGGCTGTTAATTTGTTCGACTCGCTGCCGAGCATTCATGCCCATCTCAACGGCCGTTTCTGGATGATCGAGCATAAAATTGATTTTGTTGGTTAAATCTGTCACATTACCTGGTTGGAAGAGACGGCCGTTCCAGCCATCAATAACCTGCTCCGGAATCCCACCAATCTGGCTGCCAATTACCGGTGTGCCACAAGCCAACGACTCGACCACACTCATTGAATAATTTTCATACAATTCAGACGGCACAATCACAAACGCAGCACGTTGAATCAAACTGATCAACTCATTTGTGTTCAGGTGTCCCAAAAAAGTGATGTTTTGCACCTTACGCCGAGCGATACGTGCACGCAAAGCATCTTCATTTTCACCCCACCCCGCAATATACAGATGCGAACGCTCAACCTGATCCATCGCATCAAGCAGCGTGTCAATCCCCTTCACCTTGTCTAACCGACCCGCATACACAAAATAATCATCCGGCTCATAACAAGGTTGGAATTGATCAACATGTGTAAAATTAGGAATATTGGTTATCGGTTTTTTAATACCATACGCCTCAACTTTATTTTGTAAAAATTGGCTGGGCGCAATAAAGTGATCGATTTTTTCTTCATGCAGATTAAACGCTTTTTGAACATACATCTCGACCCCCGCCAACATGCTTGCTGACAAAGAACCGCGTTTACAACGATGTAAAACAACATTGTAATAACGATGCACCTTACAACGTTCACAAACCTCTCCATTTGAAATAAAACCAGTATTAGGACACAGGATTTTGAAATCATGCAGCGTCTGCACAACCGGCAAACCCGCTTCTTTAATCGGTGTTAGAATTGAAGGTGATAATTCATGCATAAAACCATGCACATGCACCAAATCAGGCTCAACATCGGCGATAATCTTACGCATCTTCTGCTTGGCTTCACCCGAATACATCACGCGTTCAACAACATCAAACGCCGAAGCAATCTTATTCTTTTTTTCCAGACGATTTGGGAAATCCACATTACTTACAAAATATTCAGAGTAAGGTGAATCAAAATTTTGCGGGTGGTCCATTGAAAACGGCACCACTTCGTGTCCGTTTTGTTCGAGAAGTTCCGTTAAATCGAAAAAGCAGCGTTCGCGGCCACCCCGCATATAATAAAAATTGTTTACCATTAATATTTTCATTTGCAACCAATTAGTATGCGCCTTTTTGAAACAAAACGGCAGGCAACGTACCGAATAAAATTTTCAAATCTAACCAGAAAGATTGCTTTTCGATATATTCAATATCTAAATCAACCATACCGTCAAACGTTGTGGCACTGCGGCCACTAATTTGCCATAACCCCGTGATTCCAGGAATCGTGTTCAGGCGTTGTAAATGGCGCGGTTTATAAATTTCTACTTCATATGGAATGGGAGGACGTGGGCCAACCAAGCTCATGTCTCCAATTAATACATTCCATAATTGCGGCAGTTCATCTGAACTCGTTTTGCGTAAAAAAGCACCCACACCAGTAATGCGTGGATCACGAGCCATTTTTGTTTTCGCCTTATCATCATGCATTTCCTCAAACCGATTTAATTTAGCCTCATCGCCAGAGATAATAGCCTCCATAAATTCACGATGAATGGTCGATTCGGAATCCACACGCATGGTACGAAACTTAAAAATGGTAAACGTTCTTTGTTCCCAATAATAGATCCCATCGCTACGGCGTTTGCGCTTGGCACCCACCCGCTCTTGCGTATAAATAGCAGAGCCTGATGAGTCAAGTTTAATCAAAATAGCAATGCACAACATTAATGGGAATAGAAGAATTAATGATGATGCTACCAGTACAAAATCAAATATACGCTTAGCTATAAAATAGAGTGTGGCGTTATCTTTACTAAGGGCCTGCGATTCAGGCACCTGCCAGACTTTTTGCCTCTGCATTTGTTTCTCCGATTTGTTTAAAGAAGAGTTCGTGCTTACCTTATTTTTAACAATAACAGCTTACGATACCGCTTACGGATGCAGTGATAAACAGAAGTGACATTATGTGAAGTTTATTAGGTCTTTATGTGAAGCAACGCACACGATAGACACCTTGTCATAAATCACGTATAATGCGCGCAAGTATTTCATTGGAAGTAAGCGATCTTAATATTTTCCCGCACACCACTTCGGCTATCTAAAGCTCTAGATATCTGATATCAACCCATCCTAAATCCAGGTGTGCACTTAAATTTTCCAATGAATCATTGCAAGCTCAGCCACACTATATAGAATGGGCTGTATGGAATTGCATTAATATGGAGAGCAGAAAATGACAACCTATCATGTAGCAAAAACAGGCAATAATGCCAACAATGGTCTCTCACAAGGCACTGCGTTTTTAACTATTCAACATGCTCATAATGTGAGTGTGAGTGGAGATGTAATCACAGTGTACCCCGGCACGTATAATGAGAAGTTGTACATCTACACACCGGGACTAACAATTCAGGGGAGTGACCCCAATAACAAACCGGTTATTTGGCACGCAGCATCGGGCGATTATGATTATGTCGTTCGCATAGCACGCCACTGCGTCTTTCAATATTTTGAAGTTCGCGGTGCGCTTAAAAACCTGGATCAATATCCTTACCAGAACAGAGGCATTGAAGCCGGTGGAGAATCAGGCGCAATCAACACGGGTCACATAACCATACGCGGGTGTGAGGTTCACCATACAGGTAGCGCGGCTATTCTTGCTCATTATCAAGAAGGTCTTCTCGTTGAAGATTGTGAAGTGCATACGGCTGCCCTGGCAAATTACAATGGTGTTTTTGCTTCCGCAAATCAGTGGTGGCCCGGTGGCAATTCTTTTACACGCGGTGCTGATTATGTTATTCGTAATAATCGAGTATGGGGTGTTTGGGGCGAAGGGTTACCGTTCGATTTCGGTGTAAGAAATATCTCGTGTTATGGGAATATTGTAGGCCAAACTTGGAGCGGTAAAATATATTTGGGTGAAGTGAAAGATGCGTATGTTCATAGCAACTTTGTATTCACTCCAGCTGGTCACAGCAGGATCAATGATGGCCCCCATGCAGGTTTGGGCTTAACAGATGAGAGCTACACGGCGAATCAGATCGATATTGATAATGTTCATTTTTATAACAATATAGCAGTGGATTGCTCTAGCGGCATCTGGTTGGCACATGGGGAAGATGAACATAACACAAAAAATGTATATTTTTATAACAACACTATCATTGCATTAAGAGAAGGTCATGCTGCATTTCGCATGTTCAGCACCGATTATCAAAATGTCAATGTCACCAACAATATTTTCTACGCAACTGCAGACGCTTCAATAACTGCTGGGAATCTATCCGCAACTGTCAACTTTGAACGCAATTTGTGGAATGTCCTTCCTGATAACATTGCCAGAGACGTAAATGACATTATAGGGGATCCGAAACTGGTTGCCCCAGAAACGCCTATTATTGGCGATCGTGGCGACAATATTAACACTGATAATTACAAAATCACAGGATCGAGTCCCGCTATCAATAAAGGAAACTCAAATGTCACTTTAGACTTTTTTGGTAACGAGCGATCTGGAAATCCCGATCTTGGTGCGCACGAATTTGAGACTTCACCTCCTAATCCGGTTCAAGCCGATTTCTCAATCGGAGCGGGTCAAGGAACAGGCACCTTACCGCATACAGTCAACTTTAACTCAGAAAGCAGTACGGCACCGGCCGGCATAGCCTCTCACCTTTGGGATTTTGGCGATGGCAACCAATCAGAAGAAGCCAATCCAAGCCACATTTATGCGACAGTTGGCTCAAAAACTGTCAAATTGACAGTTTTTGACACGGCTGGAAATTCAGACACCGTTATTAAAGAAAACTTTATCGTTGTCACACCTGTTGATACACCTTCTGGCATAGGTTCACTAATCGCTTATTACAAGTTTGAAGAAGGTAGTGGTAATGTTGTGAAGGATCATGCAGAGGCAGTACCAGCTTTAGATTTGACAATTGAGGATATGACGGCCGTTGAGTGGTTAGAAAAGGGTTTGAAAATCAATGGGCCCACCGTAATAAAATCGCTGTCTGCTGCCCAAAAAATCACAGATGCGTGTCAGGCAACAAATGAGGTCTCTATTGAAGCCTGGATAAAACCGGCAAACAACACCCAAAACGGGCCCTCTCGAATCATCAGTATTTCACAAGATGTTTATCAACGGAATGTCACACTCGGACAAGGTGGCCCTGATTACCCTGGAAACGAATCAACTGGCGATTTTTATTCAGTACGCTTGCGCACAACTGATACAGATGCAAACGGCCGTCCAGAAGTGGTAACCGCACCGGGAACCTTAAAACCCGAATTGCAACATGTGGTTTACACAAGAAATGTGAATGGAAGCACCAAAATATACGTTAACAATCAACTTGTACTCAATGAAACAGTTACAGGAGCTCTACTAAACTGGGAGCCTGCTTATGGGCTCTATATTGCAAATGAAAATGGGGGCGAGCGCAGTTGGTTGGGTGAGTTACACTTAGTGAAAATTTATGCGGAAGCACTTGGTGCGGCTGCGATTAGCGATAACTTTGAGCTTGGCCCGCATACTGAACTAACGGCGGCGTTCACGATTGGTGAAGATGAAGAGATTGGTCCGCTTCCACATACCGTCAATTTTGATGCGTCTTCAAGTTCAGGCGACAATCCTATTGAGTCTTATACATGGAACTTTGGTGACAACTCAACTGGTTCTGGAAAAACTGTCTCGCATGTATACGCAGAGAAAGGCGAATTTTATCCATCGCTAACTATCCAGGATGAATCGGGAAATACGCACACAGTTACGCGTGAATTTCCGATTATTGTTGTCGAACCAGAAGCGGGTCGAGTCGAAGCAGATTTACAGGTGCTATACACTTTCCTTGAAGGCAATGGTAATGTGATTCAGGATATTTCACCCGGAAACGATCCGCTTGATCTCAAGATTGATGATGAAACGGCCGTTACCTGGTTACCAACTGGTTTAAGAATCAATCAATCCGTTAAAATTACATCGCAAGAACCCGCCAAAAAGATAATTGACGCATGCAAAGCAAACAATGAAATCACGATTGAAGCCTGGATACAACCAGCACGCGAAAATCAGACTGGCCCCGCCCGCATCGTTACTCTATCGAAGAATTTAGTAGAACGCTATGCAACCCTGGCACAAGGATTATGGGGCAGCCAACCGGGCAACCTCTATGATGTACGTTTGCGCCGAGACCCAGCCAAAGCCAATGGCACACCATCCTTTAGCTCAGATGAAGGCAGCGTAAAAACAGAACTGACACACGTCGTCTTTACTTGGGATGCCGCCTCTGGCAAAGGAAAAATCTATCTGGATGGCGATTTACACGGCACCGATAATATGCCTGGCAGCTTCAGCTCTTGGAATGATGGTTACTATGATCTCAACCTTGCCAACGAAGCCA
>CAYGMR010000002.1:31288-46846 GCA_964350725.1 uncultured Ardenticatenaceae bacterium
CGTATATGGCTTGGAGATATGTACCTGGTTGCCATTTACGCCAAAGCTTTAAACGCAGCTGAAGTCGAGCAGAACTTCCAGGCAGGCATACCATTTAGGCCACAAGTTCCTGAAAACTTCAAACGCTTTATTCTACTGCACCCACATTATGATCCAGCAGAAGATACAGCCGGTTTTGTTGCCTATGGCGTTCAATACCCAGACACACAATGTGCACTCCAATGGGAAGGTAGCAGCGAATTCGAAATCATGCCTAACATTAATGAAGTCACTGCAAAGTATCCACATGCAACATTGCACTGGCTCGACGAATAGATAGCTCCATTATTCACATAAAAAAAGGCGATCCGATTTAGTGGATCGCCTTTTTTGTTTGCATGTTTTTAAGCTAAGTTTTTTGGGCAAACCCTTCAACCATCTAAAATTGAAAGTAAATAAAGGGGCTAACCTCAGTAGGTGCAAACAAATAAATGATTAACAAAACTGTAATCACTGAAAATGCAGCCCGATAAGAATAGGGTGTTTGGAAAAAGACCAATTCCTCATCTGTGCGCAAACTTCCGCCAATATGGCCAATAATATTTAAAATAATAGCCACAAAGACTGCACTATAATACCAAGTTGCTCCATTAGGATCGATAAACAACATTTTTGCATATATCTGTACCATTAACTCAGTCGTTTCGGCTCTGAATAAAACCCAGGCAGAAATAACAAACAAAAATGTCAAGATGGCGCTAACAATTTGCAGAACCCGCGTTTTATGTTGCGGCGCAAAGCTGCTCCTTATCCACATCCGATGCAAGCACAAAGCCAAACCATGTACACCGCCCCAAAGAACAAAATTCCAACTCGCTCCATGCCATAAGCCGCCCAAAAGCATTGTAATCATCAAATTAATATACGTGCGAAAATTCCCTTTGCGATTACCGCCGAGGGGAATATACAAATAATCACGCAACCATGAAGATAAGGATATATGCCAACGACGCCAGAACTCAGTGATATTTTTGGACAAATAAGGCATATAGAAATTTCGATCAAAATGAAACCCTAAAATTCTGGCACAACCGATTGCCATATCAGAATATCCCGAAAAGTCACAATAAATTTGTAACGCATAAGCGATAACCGCTAACCAAATAGTAGATGATGAATAATAATTTGGATATGCAAACACACGATCCACAAACGGGGCCACTGCATCAGCAACCATAAGCTTCTTGAATAGCCCAACAATAAATATTTGTGATCCTGCCCACACATTCGCTGCCCGAATACTGACTGGTCGCTTCAATTGCGGCAGGAAGTCTGCTGCGCGCACAATCGGACCAGCGACTAACTGGGGAAAGAATGAAACAAACAGGGCAAAGTCAAGGAAGCTGTCAACTGGTTTTAGCTCTCGCCGATAAATGTCGATGGTATAACTCATCGTTTGGAAAGTATAGAAAGAAATCCCAACAGGCAAGATAATATTGAGGGTTTGTGCCTCAAAACCCCATTGTGACAGCAACACGCCAGCTGATTCTATAAAGAAATTGAAATACTTGAAAAAACCCAAAACGCCTAGATTGGCACTGACAGATATAAACAGCAGCCATTTTCGCTGCCGTGCATTTTCCATTTTGTCCAAAGCATTTCCAACTTGTGCATCGACAAGTGTAGAAAATAGGATCAGAAGGACAAAACGATAATCCCACAGCGCATAAAACAGATAACTAGCAATTAATAATATAATTTTCCGGTTTCTGGATCCCGGAATGATAAGTATAAGAAAAATGACAGTTAGGAAAAAAACAAGAAATTGGTAGCTTGAAAATATCACGATTCGTTCCTGGCAAGTTGTTGGTTGGCTAAAAGGCGGATTAATTCATCGGCCACAATCTCATGCCCGAGCTTATTAAAATGCCCTTTCCCTAATGTAGAATTATTGAAGCCAAAGGGAGGAGTATGATCCAAAAAGGCTTGGCGAAAAGGGCCATAGAGATTGATATAGGAAATACCTAATTTATCCATTTCTTGGAGGGCAATGTCGTCATAGGTAGGTGGCAAATCTTTATCCATATCTGGCATCCAATACCAATTATGATAAAGAATAACCAGGCGATCGCCCCAGTAATTTTGCAGAATTTGGAGTTGCAGATTGATTTCCTCAGCAGTTAGTTCATCGCTTTCATTTTCCGACTTTTCTGGTTCAGGATTACTTAGATTTCCCTTGGCGATAAAACCAAGCGTCTGGTTTTTGACCATATAAAAGAAATAGCGGAAATTTGTTTGATTAATGATGTTTTCGAGAAACGTTGGATTAACTGGCTCAGTTAAAGGAGTTGTAACACCATGAGCAACAAGTTCTTCTAACAATTCTGGATCACTGGACAATTCATAAAAGTCATCATGTCCCAATAAAATAACTGCGAGGTCAGGTTGGTAATAGTCGTCGATGTTTTGATTAAAACTCACATAGGTACGCATATCTTCACCATCTAAGCCCAAATTAACAGCTTGTACTGGATTAGAGGGATATAACGTATTCCATTTTTTTTCAAAAACTTCAGTGAATTTGTATTCATCTGATACCTGGCGAGCATAGACAAAGGAATCACCTAAAAACACAACCTTTCTTGAATCAGGCTTTAAGGATTTGTTGACGACTAAGGCATTTTCACCATGTGATGTATAGCCTCGTCCTTCCGCACTTGCCAGACCAGATTCGCCACTTTGGCCCACAAGCCTATGATTTTCATAAATTGTTGCGTTTAATTCGACTTTATCACGGCCAATGAATTGTGTGTATAACAATGCGGTCAACGTGACCACAATGATTCCAGATACACCCCAGATAAATAACAGCTTAAAAGCTTGTTTGATTATTCTTTTTATTTTGTTGGTTTGCATATTTCTTAACCCAATATTTTGACCTTTTGATCATTGGGAAATTGTGTTGAAATTAGAATTCATAGATTGAGAGTAACTATTCAGGTGCTCCGGCCGTGTCTCCTGACCGCGCGATAGTGTCACGGTGAGGACACCGGCCACAGCCAGAGAGGCTGTATAGTTACGATTGAGAATAGTAAAGTAAATGCCTTACAGAGCTGCTTAAATACGGACGCAAACATTTTGGGTCTTTATTATTTTTGCGGTTTATTCACTTGTAAAATTCTGGTTAGCGTACGATGGCATAGAGTGTGCGATTACGTGCGAATATTTGAGTTTTTACAATGATTGGGCCATATAGCCCTGCGACTAATAATATCGGAGCCATAAGCACAAACCCCCAGCCCCCCCAAGGAATGAATTGTACTAAAACAGCCTTTGTAACGCCGATTGCGAGTGTGTTCATTAAATAAATTGCGTAAGTATGTTTGCTGTATAGTGCTAGTTGTGATGAATTCAAGAACGGCCGTGTACGGGCGAGACTTTGTACTGCGGGAATAGAGCATAAACCCACAATCAATTTAACAATGACATGATCAATGTTTAAAAACGACAAAATGAAAGAAAAACCAAACAATAATAAGAAAAACACGCGATATCGATCGAGTATTTGTGAATATTTGTCATAATGCTGCATCGCTAACATGCCTAATGCAAAGACAAAGAAATACTCGAATATGCTATTGAGGGCAAAATAATGAGTGGCCGGTATGAAATGGAGTATCAATCCGAGAATCGGTAAAAGGTAAATTCGCTGTTTAACGAGTATGAGTAATGGTGGAAAGATCACATAATACATAAACAGTACGTAAATATACCAAAGCGAGGTAGCACTGCTATTTACCGGATCAATGACGATTTTGAGTAAGTCACTCCAAAAGGTTGTGGGCGCGTTGTCAACAACAAGAAATTGTTTAGCCACCATTTTGCCAGCAACTACCAAGACGGCAAAAAAGAAAAAACCTGGTAAGAGCCGTTTGGCTTTGCCACCTACATAACGGCCGTATTCTCCCCCAGAATGAATTGGCTTGAACGTTAAGTACATGATTAACCCGCTTAAAAACATAAAAAGTGGCATATGAAAGAGGTAGATCATATTTTTTAACACGACATACCAATCGCTGTTTGGCGGAGGAACACGGGCGACAATGTGGCCTAATACGACCAGGAAAATGGCGATCCCTTTGGCTATATCGATGTCTTTGTAACGTCTTTTTGTCATACTTGTAAATCCTTAAACGATAATAATTCACTACAATTAATCGCCAATGAACTTACATGAGGGCTTAAGGGGTGTGTGATTGGACTATTTTTAGCAGCGCAACGGCCGTTTCCTCCCACGTAAAACGACCCACATTTTCAAAACCATGCTGCACCAAGTCAGAGCGTAAATCTTCATCTTCAACGATACGTTGCAAACCAGCCGCGATTTGGTTTGTATCCAACGGATCGACTAGCAGAGCACCATTTCCAGCAACCTCAGGCAGCGAACTGCTATTGGATGTTAACACCGGTACGCCACACGCCTGCCCTTCCAAAACGGGAAAGCCAAACCCTTCGTACAACGACGGAAACAACAGAGCCGCTGCCCCTGATAGCAAGGCCGCTTTATCTTCCTCGGCAACAAAGCCTGGCAAGAGAATGCGCTGTTGGATCGACAAGGGCAGTGCCCAAACAGCTTCCAAGATAGGCTGGCTCAACCACCCCTTCTTGCCGGCAATCACCAATGCATGTTGGACATTGCTTTGCGCATAAGCTTGAATCAAACGGATTAAATTCTTACGCGGCTGCAATGTGCCAATGTAGAGGAGATAGGGTGCTGTGATACCAAATTTATGCTGCACGGCCGTTAACAAATCGACATCCGTCACAGGCTTCAAATCTGGGTCAATTCCCGGATAAACCACATGTACATGATTGGGATCTAATGCATACAAACTGACCAAATCATGTTTTGTCGCCAATGAATCTGCCATCACAAATTGGCTCACACGACAATTATGGCGCGTACTCCAGCGCAAATACAGACTCTGGCGACGGGTATGTGCTTCTGGAAAATAATGGTAGCCCAGGTCATGGATAGTAGCGCAGCTTGCTTGACGGTACGTCCACGGAATCACATGGGCAGGTGTGAAAAAGAGGTCTGGCGGGTGACGGCGTAACTCTTGTGCCAAACGCACATGCGTCCACAAACGCGCAAAAGGGATATTGACGGTTTCAACATGGTCAGCATGGGGGAACAGATCGGCGGGTGGCGGCTGGTTAAAATAAAGGCGCAGACGCAAGCCATATTCAGAGGCCAAAGGGATTAAGGCCCGAATCAAAAAATAGGCGTATGCTTCGGTGCCCGTGCGTTGGGTGGTGACGGCACGGCTGGCGTCAATGCCCAAAATCATATTAATTACAAGGTGCGCGCAATGTCAGGAACTGCTCAGCTACCCAACCTTCATCTCCACCAACCACGCGCACTTTGCGCCAAATTAAGCCATTCAGATCAATGGGCTCATCATCTAAAACAGTCAACACAGAACCATCTGGCAAGACTGAGAGTTCATCACCACCAGGTTCATTACGCAATGTCAGGCCATTGCCGCTTGTGCCTTCCACGATGCCACGACAAATAATCGGGGTGGGTGTGACGGTTGGTTCTGGACTATCAGGAGTTGGGGTTCCGGTTGGCGGAAATTGTTCGAGAGAGATTGTTGGCGTAATGGTAGCTTCACCTTCAATGATTTCTTCAGGCTCAACGGCCGTTTCCAAAACAACCTGTTGCCGATCATAAATCAAATAACCAATAGCTGCACCAAAGAGAAGCACACTAACAAATAATGAAAAGGTCGCCCGACGCAGCAAGGCCTCACGTTCTAACGTGTAAAAACGTGCCCCACCACGACGAATGCCGCGATAGGTCATTAGAGCGGCCAAAAGACCGCCAAAAGCCAACGCCAAAGGAATAAACAAACCACTCATGAATTAAGTCGTTGCACCAACGCGATATCTGCCTCAACAATCGGCCCTGAGCGCAAGATACGGCATGGCTCGTGCATACAATCAATAACCGTCGAGGCCATGGATTGATTCGTCGGTCCCGCATCCAAAACAATAGCTACTTTCCCACCTAGGGCTTCTAATGCTTGTTGCCCTGTTTGTGCGGCAGGTTCGCCAGTTTCATTGGCACTCGTCGCTGCCACAGCACCCCCAGCGGCTCGAATCACAGCTCTCGCCAATAAATTGTTTGGAATACGCACCGCAACTCCTTCATTATCTGATATGACAGCAGGTAGTTCTGCTCGTTTGGGAACAATGAGGGTTAAGGGACCGGGCCAAAAGCGATCTATCAACTGCTGTGCAAACGGCGGAATAGTATGTGCAACTTTGTCCAGATCAGCAACATCGGCTAAAAGGATGGGGATGCCTTTGTGCAACGGCCGTCCTTTCACCGCGAACAAACGCCCAACAGCTTGTTCATCAAATGGGTTACAGCCCACCCCATATACGGTATCTGTTGGGAACACAACTAATTGACCGTTTTGAATAGCAACGGCCGTTTCCTCAATAGCTTGCGCCGTCCCTCCGATTAAGTGATGTGTCTCAATACTTGTCAAAATACACTCTCCAAAAAACCTTTTATTCGCTGTCATTTTCTGTGGCTGTCTGAATCCGCACAAAACGTTCATGGCCAGCAAAATCAACAAAACGCTTCACCTTGGCATTTGGAAAAAACGCCTGCGCCAGTTTCTGCGTGGAAATCCCTTGCTGCCACCCAATTTCCAAGAAAATTGCACCGCCAGGCGTTAATTTCCCCTGCACCTGATGCAACAATTCTTTAATCAATTGCAAGCCATCAAAGCCGCCCTGTAACGCCAATATTGGCTCATGCAATTTTACCCCATCATCTACCTGCGTCCACTCATCATCAGCAATATAAGGCAAGTTAGCAACGATCAAATCAACGGGCTGCGCCAAGGGAGTCAACAAATCGCCTAATAAAAAATTTATACGGCCGTCTACATAACGAATTGCATTTTTACGCGCAACGTTTAAAGCATCTTGGGAAATGTCAACTGCTGTGAGCGTGGCTTGCGGCAATCGCTGTGCCAGACTGATGGCGATACAACCACTACCAGTACCAACATCAACGATATGGCAAGTGGGTCTTTTGCGACCCCATTCAACCACCAGTTCAACTAATTCTTCAGTTTCAGGGCGTGGAATAAGGACTGCGGGGGTCACGGCTAAAGTTAGGTCAAGAAATACGGCCGTTCCTGTCAGATACGGTATTGGTTCTAATTGCACGGCACGCTTTAATAACGCCACATAACGCTGTTCTTGTTCAGGCATTAACGTTTTATCAGCAAATGCCAGCAAATAGCTGTGTGGTTTTTGCAACACATGCTCTAAAAGCAGACGGGCATCCAGTTCAGCAGATGGAGAAGTAGGTGTTAATTGTAAACGGCCGTAATCCCATGCCTCTTGAATATTCATACCAAATCCACAAAAAAGGGTGGCGAAATCGCCACCCAGAACTTTACAACAAAATCATTTGGAAACCCAACAGGAATCCCAACATTTAGAACGACAACAACCTACAGATTTCTGCCACAAATTTCATAAACTAAAACCGTTCAAATTCGTGTAATTAGTGAAATTCGTGGCAAAAAATATCATCAATCAGGCAATTCAATAATCACTTGACCCAAATCAACAACCTGCTCAGCTTCAACCGTGAATTTTTCACCAGCTAAGAATTGTGTAATGCCAATGTCCACAACCAAATTGTACTCTCCAGGAGGAATATTCCTGAAAATAAAAATACCCGTAGGCAAAAGTTCAGCCGTAGCCGATTCACCCGAAGCACCCACATAAGCGGGTTCACCCGTATCTAATGTGATAATTTCACCGAGAAGCAGCTTCTGTGGGGTAAACGGAATAAAACCTTCTCCCACGATCTCACGAATTAGAATACCCCCAACAACGCCACTGTCACTTTCGGCCGCTGGTAAGTCACGTTCCGTATTCGGTGGCTCAGGTTGTATTCCTTCAATTGTTGGTCCAGGATAAGGGGCAACTTGTGGCAGCAGAGCTTTATCAGCTCCAGGGTAAGGCTCTACAACTGCATCACTGCTTTCCGGCACGACAGGTTCGTCACCCACATTGGGCACTGATGGAGTTGATGTACTGGCCTCTGGTTGTTCGCTTTCTTCCTGCGTGGCTACATCATCTTGAGGTAGTGTACTATTATCCTGTGCTGACGAGCCACACGCCGACAATAAGCCTAACACGAGGAAAGCAGCCATGATAAAAGTCAAACGAATAGGAAATCCCCGATTATTAAATATTTTCGTCATACTTTCACTCATACTAATCTATCCGGAAGCGTCATCACTTCCGCGAAGATATAAGGCTATTCCCAATCATACATGATCCTTTTAATCTTACTTAGGAATAGACTAGCCGATGCCAAAACGATCCATCGCACGGATCATTATTTTCTTGCATTGGCCTAAGACAGAAAAAGAGCCACCCAAAGGTGGCTCTCATCACTCACATTATTAAATGTCAGAATTTATTGGTTGAAACCTTCGTAGGTGAATAACAAGTCAGCAGATGTCGAATTACCTAACTCGTTGACAACCGCAATGATTGAACCACCACCGGATGCCGTGCATGTACCGCCGCCAACATAAGGAACCGTTGACATTTTGTTCAACTGCAAATCATTCAATGCGCCGCCTGCGGGCACTGAGGCATTAACAGTATAAGCATCATTTGAGAAGGTGCAATTGACAGTTGTGGCAGAATCACCAACATTCATCACATTGAAGCCAGTGTAGAAGCCTGCATTGCGATCCATAATCAAAGGCATAGTTACGTTGGAAGTTGCATCAGCCACATTGAAACCACCATAGGAGCTACCATAATTGGTGAAGTTAGTCTGGTTGACAATCGCGACCAAGTCATTACCTGCGCTGTTGCCAGTCACACTAGCAGAGCCAATGAAGCGCTCGCCGAAGTTACAAGTGTTTGAACCAACTGGGCTGGTCAAAGAGAAGGCAAAGAGGCCAAAAGTGCCAGAGTTACCAGCGGCAACTGTTTGTGTTT
The DNA here is from genome assembly GCA_964350725.1 of uncultured Ardenticatenaceae bacterium. Taxonomy (GTDB): domain Bacteria; phylum Chloroflexota; class Anaerolineae; order Promineifilales; family Promineifilaceae; genus JAACFF01. The sequence continues at coordinate 40,325 of CAYGMR010000002.1, forward strand.
CTGTACAAGCAGTGCCAGGTGAACCCGCTGCTGGGGAATAGCTGACAGTAACATCAGTTGCAGAACCACCAGTGTTTTGGATTTGGATACCAGTATGGTAGCCAACATTGTTGAATTGAGCCAAAGGCATGACTGGCATATCGGAACCGGAATTAAAACCATTGTAAGCAAACAATGTTTCGTTACCCGTTTCAATGACGGTGGCAACAATGGAGCCGCCGCTGCTAGCTGTTACCAAAGCTGCGCCAACATAACCCGCAGGCAAACAACCATTTGTTGCTTGGTTAAAGGTGTGGGCTGCGCCAGGTTTTAAGCCTGCGAAATCTTCTGAACAAGCTGTACCAGCATATTCTACAGAAACATCTACGTCACTGGCACCAGCATTTTGCACATTGAACCAAGTGTCATATTGGCCAGCATTGCCTTTCATAATCAAAGGCAAGTTGATTTCATCAGCGCCACCTTCGAAGCCGCCGTAGCTGGCACCGAATTCAAAGCCGTCACCCAAAACGTTAGCAATGGATGCAACTGGCTCGCCAGAAGAAATGACTACTGAACCATTGAACCCTGAGCCAACACCATCGGGCAGCGGGAAGTAGGTTTTAGAGTCATTCCCAGCGATGGAATCGTCGGAAATTGTATAGGCAATATCACCATTTTGTTTATAAAAGGTGATGGTAACGTCAGCCGTGTTGCTGCTGAGATTTTGTACCTGGAACCCTGAATCATAAGAAATCGGGGCTGCGCCAGCTACAGAGATAATCAACAACAATGAAGCGACGAGTACCAAAAGAACGATCAATTTTTTCATTACATACTCTCCTGTATCAAGAAATAGAAAAAGGTTTTGTCTAACTTGTGCTAAGTATAGGGGCTAAAACAGTGAAAAACAATAACCCATATGGGTTACTACCCAGTGTAATTTGGGTGATTTTCATAGTTTTAGGGAAATCGCGGCTGTTATTAGCTCGCCAAGCAACCACAACACCCGTAACACAATGACGATGACCAATGCAACCGGTAAAGGCACAATTTGAGTCAGCATCAAGGTCAAAGATACTTCACGTAACCCCAAGCCAGTTATGGTCAATGCGCCCGCTAACGAGATGGTGCTGGCCAATGCCCACATACCAATTGTGGCGACGAGGTAGGCAGGAGGTAGGGGTTGAAAGAAGTTGATCAAACAAAATAGTACGAGTCCACCAAAGCTCCATACAACAATGTAAAGCAGCAACCAGGTTGTGGTGTCACGCCAATAAAGCTGCGTGGTGGGACCCTGCCGGCTGATCAATTGCCATATTTTGCCCAGAATACGTGGATGAACCATGATAACGCACAAAACGACGATGAGCGGTAAAAACCAAATTAGATCAACGTTTTGGGTGACTTCATTTGGCAATATCCAAAATGGCAAGGTCAACAAAGTTGTGACAATGCCAGAGACAAAGATGAGTACCATTTCAAGCCCGCTGAGTAATGTAACCGGTAGTTTGGCGACACCAACGGTTTCATAGAGGATGGCACGGCTGGCAATAAACCAAACGGTTCCTGGAATGCGTCGAGCCAGGTTGGCATACCACCAAATCTTGATGTTGGTAAAGAAGTGTGGGTGTTTTATGAAGCGTGTACACAGGCTGTGCCAGACAACTGCCCCCAAAAACATGTCAATTAACATGAATATGCTGGCGTAGATCAACCACAACGGCCGTATCTGCCAATCATAATCACGTAATGTCTCCCAATTCCCCCTGATCAAAGAACCAATGACAACGGCCGTTAACAAGAGAAATACGGCCGTTACAACCCGTTGCCGTTTGCCGGTAAATAAAAACTGCGCTGCACGACTAAACCAATCGGCTATACGCTGCAGCATTTGCGTGCTGCGTGACGGCGAATCAGTCATGTGCAGTGCCATCCTGGACGGCAGGTAATCGCGCAAAAACTGTCATGATCGAGGTTTGATTGAACGCACCCGCGATGCGATACAGCGGCCAGGTAAGTAAACGCATGGGTGGGCTGTAGGCCAATTTTGTCCAACGCTGCCACTTTTCTGGTGGAATCTGGTGGGCTCTAGCCCAAAATTCGACACTCATCAACGTGACCCCTAAACGGCCGTTGAAACTTTTGATCGCTTCTAATTCTAAGCCAGCCGCCACCAAATAATTTTCAAACACGGTGGGCGTAAAGAGGTTGATATGACGCGGACGATCCCAGCCAACCCAATATTCGCCAAAAATCCGCGCTTCTATACATGCTGGGTTAGGCACGCCAGCGATGAAATAACCACCTGGTTTTAGAATGCGTCGAATCTCGGCCAAAGTGCTGGTAGGATCAAGCACATGCTCAAATACATCCCACAACGTTACTAAGTCGAAATGATTTGAGGGCAGATCGGCGCTTTCGAGTGTGCCGGTTGTGACATCTAATGCATAGTTTTCACGCGCATATTCAGCAGCATAGGCACTAATTTCAACGCCCGTTACATCCCAACCGCGCCGTCGCATATCGATCAGAAATTGTCCGGTAGAAGAGCCCACTTCTAATAATTTACCTGGCTGCGGCAAATAATGTTGGATGTGTTTGAAGCGACGATTCATCTCATGGCTGCGCGCCAGACGTTTTACAACCGATGCATCCTTTTGGATTGTGCGTTGGTACGGTTGGTATTCGTCGGGGTAATGTTGAGGCAATTCTGCCAAAGTGGGGCGCGGGTTTTGGTATATCAAACCACAATGACGACAACGCACGAGGCGAAATTCGCCAGATCGATCGAGCAGCAAGTCGGACCCCTGGTTAACAAGTTCGTAGTCATCACGACCGCAATAGTTACAGTTGACGTTGATCATAAAATTTCAGCTTGTTTATGACAAAGATAGACAAAACAAAAAGCCAGGTTCAAGGGGACAAACGGCCGTATCGCCAGGCGTAATATTTTTTTGGGATGCCGCAGATAACGTACCCAATCGCCCAAAGTGCGCGGTGTTTCGATCTCATATTTAATTGTATTGGTGACATCCAGACCATTTTCTTCGAGCAGGGCTTGCCATTCTAGCCGTGCAGCATAGCGCTGAATGGGCTGTTGGTCTATATTGGTACGGCCGTCGCGTGCCGCAATCCAGATATTATGCATTAAACTAAAGCTGTTAGGCACAAGCACAACCGCGCGCCCACCGGGCTTTAACACACGCGCCATTTGCTGAACGGCCGTTTGCATATCCAAATAATGTTCCAGACTGCCGATATTACTGACCACGTCAAAACTATTCGTTGCATATGGCAATTCTTGGCTGTTTCCTGTGATTCACCGCCCTGGCCTGCGTTCCAGCCACTGCGCAAAGCCATGTAGGATAAATCCAAACCATGCGCCTGTGCCCCTTGCTGCCGTGCCAATGTCGTTAACTGCGCACGTCCACAGGAAATATCCAAATAGGACTCGCCTGGCTTTAGCGCCAATAAATCTTGAATCCACAAATAAAACGAGTCGCTTTGCGAAATATCATCCAGATCATAGATGTCATCATACGCGGCACGGCTGTCAGCGGCCGTAGCGGTTGCATCCAGACGAATCTCAAAGGAGATCGCGGCTTGTTGAGGTTTTTTGGGGACTTCAGTCATTTTCGATGTTTGCATATAATTGAGTGCCAAACATGTCATTCCTGCGTAGGCAAGAATCCAAACGTTTGGATACGTGCCTACGCGGTTATGACAATCATACTATCTAGGTTAAGTTTTAAATTCGGTTCCACAGCAAGTCAAAATCATACCAGCGGCCTTGGTTTTAGCAAATCAGCCTGATATTATCCATGTGGGCGGCGGTGTGGTAGCACGGCCGTTGCCCCAACCACGCAACAATCCCAGCCAATATGCCGCTAAGGCACGTCCGCGACGCTTCAATAATAAATGCAACGTCATCTTCAACGCGCTGGCTAGTCGAAACGGGATGATCAACAGCATGTGCCAGCCACGTCCATGTTTACGAAAGTAACGGCCGCTGCTTTGTGCCATCCAATAGCGTTCTAAGGGGCTATCACGGCCACCGCTGCTGGCAGAGACAACATGCCATAATTTTGCTTGTGGTGTGTAACGCAGTCGAAAACCGGCCAAGCGTGCGCGGCGGCAATAATCCATATCTTCATAATAGAGGAAGAAACCTTCGTCTAACAAACCAACCGACTCAAGCAAGGTACGTGACAAAAGCACAGCGCAAAAGGGTACAAAATCAATGTCACGCGCACTTTCCCACTGTCCCATGTCGATTTGTTTGTCGCCACCGCCTTTAATATCAAGCACCCACAGGCTTAAATCATTGCCAACTGTCCAAATACGCTGCGGTTCAGCCGCGTAATAAATCTTGGCTGTAACTAAACCAATATCTGGCGCTGCCAAAAACTCAGCTACCAATGCTTCTAAACAATCAGGCGCTAATAATGTGTCATTGTTAAGCAAGAAGAAAAAGTCAAAATCATCTAATAAAGCGTGTAATAAACCTTGATTATAACCCCCTGCAAAGCCAAGATTACGTTCATTGCGCAAGGTTTCAACTTGTGGGAACTGTTCGGCTACTGTTTGGATGAGTGGTTGTTGACTGCCATTATCAACAAGTAAGATTGTGTAATTGGGGTAGGTTTGGGCTACGGCCGTTTCCAAACAAGCCAATGTTTTTTCCACCTCATTCCAGGCAGTGATAAGCACACAAACGGCCGGATTCGTCATTTTTGGAACGCATACCCAGAAGCGACTGATTGCGCCGCCCCCCAACAATAAATGATCTTAGTCACATACACTACTGGCAAGCTGCGCCAATAACGCCAAAAAACTGATTGTGAATAGATGCCTGCAGTTACTTTTGCGGAGATCAAGGGTGAAAGCAAGCGCCACCAGAGCGCACGCCGTGCAAACGCAGGTGTATTCAACAGCTCTGCATAACGCAAGCGCACCCGCACGGCATTATGCCCTAGGTTGCGCCAATGGCGCACCACATCTGACCACGTCGTGCGAGCGGGCGCATGTTCCACCAGCGCTTCGGGCGCAAAAAACAGGTTGAATCCGGCACGTTGCATACGAATGGTCCAATCAGCATCTTCAGCGGCTGCGCCAGGGAAGGATTCATCCATGCCGCCAACCTGTTCCACCACAGCCCGCTGCACGCTCATATTTAGAGTTGGCAGCAAATGCCGCTTGCCGGGTGGGTGCATAGGTACAAATTCATGAAACATGGAGACATTGTCGCTCTGCGCCCAATAATTGCTGCCCTTTAAGGCGACACTGCCACCCACAACTTTTTCGCCTGCCATATGCCGATTGACATGTGCTGCCACCCAATCGGGAGCCGGGATACAATCTGAATCACAAAAGAGGAGCAAATCACCAACGGCCGTTTCAATGCCCCTATTGCGTGCCGCCGCCGCACAAACCGGAATTTGTGTATCGACAAAAATCACAGCCGGGTAGTTGGCAAGCAAGTTAACCTCATCTCTGCCCACAACGAGGATTTCATCGGGCGGCATTGTTTGCACAGCCAACGCATCTAACGCCCGTGACACTGTAACCGCATTCAGGCTGGGGATGATGACGCTGACAGCGAATTCATCTGCCATTATTTTTCTTCCCAATCACGGTCTGGAGTGAGATAGATAAAGGGCATACTAAGCAATGTAACCCCAAATTTTACGATCAAATTAAAAATGAAGATTTGCCCCACCACTGCCCACGGCACACTCAAAAAATGATCTTCGAGACCCGGTAAGGGTGCAAAAGCTAAGACGGTAAAAATTAGATTGTCAATCGGAATACTGACGCTGTTACTCACCAAAACCCGCGCCCATTGATAACGAGTCGTGACTTTGGTCACAAACCATTGATACATTTCAGTATCTACAAGTTCACTAACAACCTCTGCAATAATAGATGCAGCCACAATACGCCAAATAGGGCCCAGTACGGCACTAAATTCTGCACCCAATCCCCACGACGGATCACTGGGAGCGCTGGCAGCCCATGCCAGGTAAAAGGCCATAAAAATGTTAATGCCTGCCGCAGTCAAGATCAACACTTGTGCGCTGCGTTTGCCCAATACTTTATGCGCCATATCGCGCAGGGTGAAGGTGATGGGGTAGATAAATGTGCCCATATCCACGGCCAACCCGGCGATCACGGCAATTTTAAGGCTGCCAATATCCGCTAACATTTGGGCACCGACATAAGCACCCACAATCACAATCGCAATGGCGGGTACAACCGAAACGGCCGTACGCGCCACACTGTTTTCTTTAGAAACAGATCCAACACTCATTATAAAATTATTCTCCTTTGTTTTGATAAGGCGGGTGCTGCGACCGCCGCAGTTTTGGGCTTGGCCGAAAACAAAACTCATGTTTTCGTCAAGTTCAGCTGCTTCTTCCGGGTTCTCTGCCACCAGAAAAAGCGCGTCAGTATAACCTAAGTCCCTCTCCATGAATCTACATTTTCATATTGTGCTGATGTAACCTTTTTCGTAAGCTTTTCTGCCTATGATCCCAAGTT
>CAYGMR010000003.1:0-38127 GCA_964350725.1 uncultured Ardenticatenaceae bacterium
TTTTAAGTAATAGCGACTTGTGCCTGCGTTATCCAGATGCTACCGACTTGATTTCCGCTGAAATTATGGAGTTTGCGATTTGATGGGATTTTGCAGGCCACGGATTGTGAGGGCGAGGCGTTTTTTACGGCCGTTTACACTCAAAATGCGTGCTGTGACTTCATCGCCTATTTGCACGACATTGCGGGGATGAAAGAAAGAGCCTTCAGCCAGTTCAGAGATGTGGATCAACCCTTCGAGTTCTTCTTCGAGCAGGACAAATGCGCCGTAGTTGACCACATTGCTGACTGTGCCTGTGACGAGTTGGCCGGGCGTGTAGCGTGCTTCAGCCGTATCCCACGGGTCTTGTTTGAGCCGTTTTAGACTGAGAGCAATACGTTCGTTATTTTTATCGATGCTCAAGACCATGACGCGGGCGCTGTCGCCCGGTTTGAGAATTTCGCTGGGATGGGTGACGCGGCTCCAAGATAATTCGGAGATATGGATCAAACCTTCAACGCCGCCTAAATCCAGAAAGACACCGAATTTGGTTAAATTTGTAACTTCACCTGCAACGACATCGCCTGGCTGCAGGCTTTGTAACAAATCGACGCGTTCATGTGCTTCGACCAGAGCGGCGCGTTCCGATAGGATCAGACGGTTGGTTTGTTGATTGACTTCGATGATTTTGAGCTGCAGGGTTTGATCTTGGCGGTTTGACAATGCACGCATCCGTTCGCGCGCCATATGAAATTGAGGAAAATCGACAAGCTGCGAGGCGGGGACAAAACCTTGTAAGCCGTTCCATGAAACGAGCAAGCCGCCTTTGTTATAGCCAGTGACTTGTAATTCTAGAATCTTGTCAGATTCTAGATGTTCTTGTGCAGTTTCCCAGATGCTTTGCTTGGAATTTTGTGAGGTTTCTGCGGATGACCAGGTTAAACGGCCGTCACTTTTTTCATCTATTGGCGGCCATTCATCTTCCATTGAAGGTAATGATGATAGTGACTTTTCTTCCTGCTGGAATAGTGCATCCCAATACCCATCCGAATTATCGGCCGCTTGATTCCTGTTATCCCGTTCCATTTCCATTACCGTTACTCACGTAGGCAAACTTCCTTCCGATTGCGGGGCCAGTTGGAGGTCTATGCTTTTTAACAATTCCTTAATTTCCTATCTTTCCTATTATAAACAGTGGTTGCGTGGTGTCAAACAATGATAGTCTGGTACTCTTGTAATCATGGAGAAATGATGGATGATGGATAATTTGCGAGAAACGGCCGTTCAGGCAGCGCTAAAAACAAAATGGATCGGGCAACATTATCGTTTTTTTGAAGCGGTAGGCTCGACCAATGATAAACTCAAGCAAGATGTTAAAAGTTTGTTGGCTGAGACATTACCCGCTGGCACGGTTTATCTGACAGATTTTCAAGCACAAGGACGCGGTCGTCTGCAACGTCGTTGGGAAGCGCCTGCAGGCACCTCGCTTTTATTGTCACTACTGCTGCGCCCCGACTGGCCGGCGCAGCAAAGTGCCTGGCTCACTATGCTGGCTGCATTGTCTGTTGCTGAAGCGATTGAAGCCCAGACGAGTTTGCAAGTGAAACTAAAATGGCCGAATGATGTGGTTTTGGAGGTGGACGGCCGTTACCATAAACTTTGCGGCATTTTAGCGGAAGGCAATATCACAGCGGAACAACGCCTCGATTATGCCATTGTGGGCATGGGTATCAACGTCAATATCCCACCTGAAAGTTTACCGGCTGCCGCAACCCCGGCAACGAGTCTATTCGCAGCCACAGGCAAATCGATTTCGCGCTTGCCACTGCTGGTGACGTTGTTGCAGAGATTGGAGCATTGGGTGGAAACGGCCGTGGAGGGGCAATCCCCCCAACCTGCCTGGAACCAACGCCTGGTCACTCTGGGACAAATCGTGCATGTCAATCAAATGGGCAAGGGAGAGCCATTGACTGGTGTTGCCGAAGGTACCGATGCCTGGGGACAGCTATTGGTCCGTGACGCCGCTGGTCAATTACATACAATAGGTGCCGGCGATGTCACCTTGCGTGAATCCTAATCTGGATAAACCAAAAAAGATTCTGACACGAATTACACGGATTTCACGAATTTAGGCCGTTTTAATTCGTGAAATCCGTGTAATTCGTGGCAAAAATTGACTCCAAGTCAGGTTTTTACAAAAAGTGCCAACATATTGAGTGCATTAAATCCCCGTTTTTTTCTAAATCCGTTGTGGTTTTTCATTTTACGCCTTCTTCACCGCTGTTTCACAAGCCGTTTACCCCGCTAAAGCCTTCCACTTGTTAATATGTACAGCAATGGTAGCTATGGTTCAGCCCCTAATGATTACTTGGGTGCGACCAATGCATGTTGGACCAACCAATGCTTAGACAATAAAAAGTTGTACAAACAGGATCGCAAGATTTGGTTGGTGCATAGGTGGTTCTGGCAACACACAATTAAGATTTTCGGAGTACCCAATTTTATCTGTTGCGGCAGCGTGCTTCTGGCGGCGTAGTTGAGTGTTGGTAAACATTCAATGACCAAAAGAAGGGCCAGACTAACTCGTTGAGTGCTGACGAAAATAATTCATGTGACAACGGTTGGTTGTCACACAGGGCGGAGCGTGCCCGGACACAAACGTAGAAAAAACTTTTTTATGCCTTCAATTATTCGTGGATTGAACCTATATCTTCAACGTCAAGCATCGAGTTTCGGCCGTTACTGGCTGGAACAAACGGTATTGTTTTTATTTGGCTGGGTGCCGACTTTGGTGGGCATCGGTCTGCGTGGGGTGGTTTATCGGTTCATTTTGCAGATGGATGGCTGGGCCGCGATTGAAAAAGGGGTGCGGCTGCGCTTTGCCGACAACATCCATTTGGGCCACGGTGTTTACCTGGATGAAAAAACCTACTTGCACGCCTGCCCAAATGGCATTGACATCGGCGATGAAACCATCGTGATGCATGGTGCGATTTTGCATGTCTATAATTTTCGCGACTTACCAAATGCTGGCATCAAAATCGGCAAAAACAGTCTGATTGGTGAATATTCAATTATTCGCGGTCAGGGCGGGGTTGAGATTGGTGACCGTGTGTTTACATCCCCATACACACAAATTATTGCTGTCAATCATGTGTTTGACGATCCAAAACGGCCGTTTACTGAACAAGGTATTACCGCTGAAGGCATCATCATCGAAGACGATGTTTGGGTGGGGGCAGGTGCCATCATCACAGACGGCGTGCATGTGGGCAAAGGGGCTGTTATCGCTGCGGGCGCCGTCGTCACCAAAGATGTGCCAGCCCATACAGTTGTCGGCGGCGTGCCGGCACGGCCCATCAAAAAAATTGATGCCGAGCAGGTTTCATATTTGGATCGTGATATTTATCATTTAGCTTGAGTTGTTTTCAGAGAGATTTGTCAAGTTCTTCGACTGTTTATTCACAGCACTACCTTTGCAGTTTTCTTTTATTGCCACGAATTACACGGATTTCACGAATTTAGGCCGTTTTAATTCGTGAAATTGGTGAAATTCGTGGCAAAAATTGACTCCAAGTCAGGTTTTTACAAAAAGTGCAAACATAGTGTTCACAGTTCACTCGTAGTAGAAATTTGACAAATCTGAAATTGACCACTTGTAGTACACAGTCTACGACTTCCAGACTACAAGACCATCGACTACGAGACTTTTGTCTTTCGTAAGGAGAGAATCAAAATGACCACCTTATCAGTTGTTATCCCGGCTTATAATGAAGAGTCGGGGATTAAAGAAATCGCCCAACGTGTGTTGGATGTGGGGGCGGCTTTACAAAAAGTGGGTGTTGGCGGCCTTGAATTATTAGTTGTGGATGATGGCTCACAAGACGAAACGGCCGTTATCGCTGGCAGTATGGCTGGTGTGAAAGTTATTCAGCATCCAACAAACCAGGGATATGGCGCTGCCTTGAAAACGGGTTTTGGCCAAGCAGGAGGCGAGTTGATTGGCTTTTTAGATGCCGACGGCACCTATCCGCCTGAATATTTCCCGCAGCTGTGTACAGAAGCATTGCTCGGTGCAGACCTCGTGATTGGTTCGCGCATGTCGGGTGCCGACAGCCAGATGCCAATGACACGCCGTATGGGCAACCTTTTTTTCGCCAATTTGCTCAGTCTGATGGGACGCAAACGCGTTTCTGACAGCGCAAGTGGTATGCGTGTTTTCAAGCGCGATTTGCTGCATCAGATTTACCCGCTGCCCGATGGCTTGAACCTGACACCAGTCATGAGTACACGCGCTGTACATGAAGAAATCCGTATGGCTGAGGTGCCGATTCCGTATAGTGAACGCATCGGCCGTTCCAAATTGAGCGTTGTGCATGATGGATCATTGTTCTTGCGTTCGATGGTATGGACAGTGCTGGAATATAACCCGGTACGCATTTTGGGTTTGCTGGGATTATTGGGCATGGGTTTCGCGGCATTCACATTCCTCGGTTTGTTACTTGCACGTTTGCAAGGTGTGACCACACTCGAACCCTGGAACATCGCCTTTTTGTTTGCTGGTGCGATGGCTGCGGTGATTGGTATTAGTCTTTTCTCGTTGGGAATTACCTTCAACTATCTGGTGTCACTTTTCCATAAACGGCCGATACGCCAAGGTCTATTTGGTCGTCCGCTATTTAAGAAAACGCCATTAGAGAAACAATTTGGCTGGATGGGCGGTGTGGCGTTGGCAGCTGGGCTTATCATCGGCGCCGTTAGTTTGGTTATGGGTTTGAGCGGCTGGGACATGAACCGTTTATGGCTCTATGGTCTGGTGAGCGCGATGGCAGTGATGATCGGCGTGCAGTTGATTGTATTTTGGGTATTGCTGCAAGTTCTAAACGAATTGAGTCAGCGGGAATTAGCCGGACAACCGGTCAGCTAGTCCGCTGGTCAGCTTGTTAGCTAAAACGCTGACCAGCTTTGGAGAATATATATGAATGAAAAAATTGAAGACCCGCTGCGTGTTAATTTAGGTACGCGTCGTGTGCCCAAGCTGCGCATGGCTAAGTTCCCTGATGCGGATGAGATCGTACGTCAGGGTTTGTTAGATGCGGCACGACCGGAAACGGCCGTTGATATTGTCCTTGTCAATCCGCCCACACCTGATGGTGGTTTGTGGATTCGTACCCAACATCGTGTGGGTCGCCGTACGCGTGAAAATATGGTTTGGCCACAAGTTTCGCTGGCGCAAATGGGTGCACTATTGGCCCCGACCTACAAAATCGCCATCATTGACGCCAATGCCGAGTTTATGGGCTGGCCTGAATTTGCAGATCTATTGGATAAATACCAACCGAAATATTATTTAACCCAGGTGACAGCACCCACGCTCGAAAATGATATGTATGGCTGTTTTCTGGCTAAAGCCCGTGGTGCACAAACGATAGCGTTCGGTACGCATGTGACACCTATTCCACGCGAAACGATGCGGCCGTATCCGGCACTTGATTATATTTTATTGGGCGAACCAGATTTGACGATTCGTGATTTGCTCGATCATTTAGAAGGGCGCATTGATGAGCGTCCAGCAAACATCGAAAAATTGTTCTCCGAACATGATCCGCTCTATAAACCAGCTTTGTTAGAAGATGGTGCTGTTGATATGGGGGGCATCAAGGGTTTGGTTTGGCGTGATAAGGATGAGATTGTGGTGAATTGGCAACGGCCGTTTATCAAAAATCTCGACGATCTGCCACTGCCGCTGCACCATCTGCTCCCCTGGCAAACACACCGCATGCCCCTCATCAAAGGGCCTTTTACCTTTATTGTTACCAGTCGTGGCTGTCCCGCCGGCTGCACCTACTGTATCAAACATGTTAGCTACCAATACTCCGTGCGCGTTCGTTCGCCACAAAATATCATGGATGAACTGTGGGTGCTCAAAAAGCTGGGCATCAACAACATTCACATGTATGCCGATCTGTTCACAGTTAATCGTGAGCAGGTTGTAGGTTTATGCAAATTGATGATCGAACAAGAGATCAACATGAAATGGACCTGCAACAGTCGTGTAGATTATGTGGACGAGGAGATGCTCAGCTTGATGGGGCAGGCTGGCTGTTGGTTGATCTCCTGGGGCATTGAAAGTGGCAGCGAAAAGATTTTGCGCCATGCGCGCAAAGGTGCCTATCCCGACAAAGCTGAGCGTGCGCTTGTGTGGGCCCATGCTGCTGGTATCAAAAATTGGGGTTACTTTATCATTGGGCTACCCGGTGAAACTGAAGAAACGATTCAACAGACAATTGCTTTTTCAAAACAACTGCCGCTCGACATCGCGCTATTCCATGTTGCTGCACCTTATCCCGGCACGCCCTTCTTCTTTGAAGTGGTCGAAAACGACTGGTTCCGTGCCGATACACGCTGGGAACAAGTAGATATGGACAAGGGCACTGTGTTGGATTATCCGCAGTTGTCGGCTGAACGTTTGTTGTATTGGCAGAAACGTGCCTTTCGCGAATGGGCGTTACGGCCGGGTCCCGCATTAACCTATTTGAAGATGCTGCTTTCAGATCGATCTACATTGCGCACAGCATTAAGTGTCGGCTGGCAGCATCTGAGTTGGACATCAACGGAGACCGGCTTACCGGTTTCCTCATGAAAAAACATTAAACCTAGGATGTAGCGGATGTATAGAAGTAATGGTTCTTTCTTATGCGCGGTGAAAAGTTGGCTGCGACAATGGTCGTTGCAGATTTCCTTTTCTAACCTATGTGTAGGCATCATCGTATTGTTATTAACTGTATTGGTATTGGCGCCTACGCGTAGCATGGCGGCTCAGGATGAGGATTCGGCCTGGTCGCCGCCGCGCAATTTATCTCAATCTGGGGCGGCAACTGATCCGCAGGTCGTATTGGATAGTAATGGGAATTTACATGCGCTGTGGCGTGAAGATGCGATCAATAATTTTGTCTACACGCGTCAGAATGGAGAAGGTGGGTGGACACGGCCGTTGCCCCTTGAACTCCCCTTTGCTACCCGGCGTTGGTTTGATGAAGATGAGCTGCGCGAAGATGATCCGACACCATTATTTGACCCGTACTTGGTCACAGATGGTACCGGGCGCATCCATGCATTTTGGCGGGATGAAGATAATGTCCTCTATTACAGTCAGGTTGGAGCCAGTAAGGTTGCTGATTTTGACAGTTGGACATTGCCAGCCAGGATTGCAGAGGCAGCAACGGCCGTTACTGCCCACGCCGATGCTAATAATCTTGTTCACCTTGCTTATGTGCGACCACTAGATACGGCCGATAACCCAGCTGGTATTTATTATCAGCAGGCATTGGCTGAGAGCCCCAACTGGAGCAACCCTTATTTATTAGAAGCCTCGACATATTTTCGCGCAATGCCCGAAGAAGATGCCAACCTGCAAATGCAGATAACCGCTAGTGACGGCGTTTGGGTCGCTTGGGAAAATCTTGGCCTTGAACAAATCTTTTTGGCGGGCTCTCTGGATCAGGGTCAAACCTGGAGCCCCATTCAAATTTTAGACCGACGGGAAGAAATTGATATTGTCCAAGCGCTAGGGCCCCAAAATTTGCGCCTGGTGGCTGCTGGTGACATGTTGCATGCATTTTGGCAAGCTGGGCATGATAGTGAAAATTGCAATCAATATCATAAATACAGTCCCGATGGCGGCATAAGCTGGACGTTAAACATACATATGGAGCAGTTCGACAGTTGTGCAGATGAACTGTTGGCGTTAGGCGGTGCGGATGAGATGGTTTATCTGCTTGCAGCCACAGCCAATGAAACCAATCTATGGGCTTGGAACGGCACTGTCTGGAGTTTGCAGCAGCGACAACCTATTCACATTGACAATGTGATCGACCCAGCCACCTATCGTTCTTTTGCCTTCGAGCAGATGAGCGGCTTACTGACCCCAGCTGATCAATTGGTTTTGTTTGGCAATGACGAAGGCAAAGGTGTGACGAATCGCATTGATGAAGATGAAGGTAAGGATGTCTGGTTGTTAGAGCGCACCTTAAATGATACAGAATCCTGGTTTGCACCACCTTCCATGTGGTCTGAACCCCAATCCATAACGCCTATCACGGCGGCTACCAGCAAGTTACATATGTTTGCCTCTCCAGATGCACTTTTTCACCTGTTTTGGGAAGATTCGCGTTTGGGTGAAATCAATTACACACGCGGTGTTGCTGACCAATGGTTAGGCGTGACACCCCTTACTAAGGATGGCCTGAACTTTGCTGTTGATTTGGATTCACAGGCGCTTTTTTCGGGAGCCTGGAATACGGTTGATGGTAAGCTTTTGTTCAGCAAAATAGAATCTGACCGTGTCGAGGCATTTTCTGGCTGGGCAGCCACACAAGAGATTCCTGTTTCCCATTTAGGTCTGAATAAATCGGCGCTTGCTGTCGGGGCTGACGATCAAATCACGCTGGCTTATGTGTCACCAGTAAATGAAGGCCGCGGCGTTTATGTGACGAGTTCGCAAGATGGTGGTGAGCATTGGACAGAGCCTATCATGGTTTTTGATGCAGTCGCTGCCGATTGGCCGGTTGTCGATAACCCACGACTCGCATTTACGGGTGCCAACAGCATGCATTTGTTGTGGACACGATCTGATGTTTTAGGGGAAGCTGCACAAGAATTATATTATGCCCGTTCCGATGACAAAGGTATGAGCTGGTCTAACCCTGTACCAGTTGAGACGGTTGCTACACGTGACGCCTTGATCTTATGGAGCCAGGTTGTTGGAATTGGGGAACAGATTGTGCATCGTTTGTGGCAGACAGCCGATGAAAACCGGGTTACTGTATGGCATCAACTATCAACGGATGCTGGTTTAACTTGGTCAGAAGCGGAAGCGGTTGTCAGTGATGTGGTTGAAATGGATGATGCTGGTTTAGTGACCGTAACGGCCGATCCATACGGCCGTCTATTTTTGTTAACCACCACACCACAAATGGTGCGCCAACATGTGTGGCAGCTTGATCATTGGCAGCAAGATGAATCACTGGTTTTTCGAGATGAAACGGCCGTCGCTGCGCTCACAGCAGCTTGGTCATCCAATAACACGCTCGGACTGTTGCTGGCAGCAAAATCAATCGAAGATATCAATGCTGATAGCGAACTCCTGTTTGCTACCGGTGATGTTGCTGAGCCTACATCCAAACCAATTGCCATACCCACACTGACACCCACCCCCGAACCGACACCCACACTGACACCCACACCGCTGCCCCAACCGACACCTACTGTTGTCTTTCCACTCGATCGTTCGGGCGACTGGCAGCAATCTATGGGGACCACGGTAATAAATCAGACCCTTTTGCAGGTCTTGGCTGGCATTGTGCCCGCCATCTTGGTGGTGTTCTTTGGATTTGTCATTGGCATCACAGTTGTGCGCCGTAAACGGTCATAATCAGTCTTATGCACAAATCGCTCTCAACGCTTAACTTGGCTGTGTTGCAACTATTGGCCGCCGCTGCTGCTGCTGCCCTGTGGTATGTGTGGCCTGCTGCTGGCGCGTGGCCGCTGCTGCTGGCAATCCTTCCTTGGTTAGTGAATGTGATTATTGGCAAACGGCCGTTGCTGCGCACGCCTTTCGATTGGCCAATCTTGTTGTTTTTAGTGACCGGGTTGCTGGCCGTGTGGAGCGCTTATGACAAGGATGTGGCCTGGGCTAAGTTTTGGTTGATTATTGGTGGAGTACTCCTCTTTTATGCTTTTGCCAATTGGATTCAGGTATTGAAGCGCGCGCAAACCCCCTATCCAGAACAACCCGCCTGGGTATTGGCCTTCTTTGGTACGGCCGTTGCCATCTATTTCATTTTTACCCACGACTGGGATGCTTTCACGGTTAAATTTGCTGGGCTGGCTGCGCTTGGACATACACTGCAATCCTTTGCGCCGGTGCTGCCCGGCCACCGTTTGAACCCGAATGTTGCCGCATCGATGCTCTTGTTGGCACTGCCTTTTGGCATTGTCACGGTTACACAGGCCTGGCAGAAACGCACTACAGCGGTTTTTTTAGTGGGTTTGCTTAGCTGCATTAGCATGCTGATGGCAATCATGTTGACAACCTCACGGGGCGCTTGGGCAGCACTGATCATCGGCAGCATAATCATCCTGACATGGCAATGTACCCGCTTGCTCAGTCGCAAAGCTGGCGCACGACGTTATTATTTTCTGCTGCTTTTGGGGCTAGGGTTTCTGATTGTCACTGTTTTCCTACTGTTGCGACCACAAACATTGCAACAACTAATTGCGCTAACGGCCGTTTCTGATACCGGCAGCAGCCGTCTTGATTTAATCCGTAACAGCATTGTTTTGGTGCAAGACTATCCTTTCATTGGGTCGGGCTTAGGTAGTTTCATGATGGTCTATTCCTCCTACGCACTGCTCACACATGTTGGCTATATTGTCAATGCCCACAATTTGTATCTGGATGTGGCCATCGAACAAGGGCTAATTGCCTTGGCCACGTTGGTTTGGATGTGGTTGATTTTTGGGCGTTTGTTATGGCGAGAAATGGGAGCCGGGCATGTGCGACCGTTGCTGGCTGCGGCTGCAACCGCATTACTGCTCATTTTGATGCATGGCTTGGTGGAAGACACTTATTTTGGCAGCCGTGCTTTGCTTCTGTTTTTATTGCCACTGGCTTTTGTGATGGATCTGCCCGCACAAGAAATTGTGCGGGCGAACTCGGGGCGCTGGTTACTGCCTGCAGCCGGTCTGGGGGTCGCGCTTGTGTTGGCGATTGTGGCGCTACGGCCGTTGCGTGCAGCTGCCTACGCAAATCTAGCCGCTGTCCAACAAAGCCGTGCTGAATTAAGTGTGTATCGTTGGCCCGAATGGCCGCTGCAAGATGAAGTGCGCCGTCAATTAACATTGAGTGATGCGGTAGCAAATTATGAGAATGCGTTGGCGTTCAACCCTGCAAACGCCAGTGCGAACCGGCGCTTAGGCCAAATTGAACTTTCCTTGGGTGCATACGAGGATGCCCTCACCCATCTGGAAGCTGCTTATGCGACGATGCCCTGGGACAACACAACTAAACAGTTATATGGCGAGGCGTTGATTGTAAACGGCCGTTTAGATGCTGGTCGTGTATTGTGGTCAGACATCAATCAAGCGCAAGGACAATTAGATGCGCGCGTTTTTTGGTATGGGCAGCTTGATGCTGCCGAAAAAGCGGCCTGGATACAACAAGTTCGCGATCAGGTTGCTGCTGAACAAAAACCTTATGAAAATCAAATCCAATAGCTCACTCACAATGAATCAAATATCTGATAATTCTGTGGATTCGCACGATAAAGACAAGGCCGGCCAAGAAACGGCCGTGCCGCATATGATCATCAAACCATCAAAAGGTTGGATATCGCTGCAACTTGACCGTGTCTGGCAATACCGCGAACTGCTCTACTTCTTGGTCTGGCGTGACATCAAAGTACGCTACAAACAGTCCGTATTAGGCATCCTCTGGATCGCCATTCAACCTGTGATGACCATGGTTGTCTTCACTTTCCTGTTTGGCAATCTGTTAGGCGTGCCGACTGGTGGCATCCCCTATCCGATCTTCGTTTATTCGGCTTTGTTGCCCTGGCAATATTTCGCCAACTCGCTGACAAGGTCCTCCACAAACTTGGTAGACAACTCGCAATTAATCACCAAAGTCTACTTTCCGCGTCTCATCATTCCCTTTTCTGGTGTATTTTCCGGCCTTGTTGATTTTTTTGTGGCCTTTATCGTTTTGATTCTTTTGATGGCGTATTACAAAATCCAACCCACCGCAGCCATTATTTTTCTGCCGGGATTTCTTTTATTGGCAATGATAACGGCGCTGGGGTTTGGTTTATGGCTTTCGGCTTTGAATGTGCGCTTTCGGGATATCAAACATCTTGTGCCCTTCATTGTGCAACTGTGGATGTATCTGACACCGGTCATTTATTCCAGTTTGATGATTCCGGAACAGTTCCGGTTTTTATTGGCACTCAACCCAATGACCGGTGTTGTGGCTGGCTTTCGTTGGGCTTTGTTGGGCAATGCGTTTGGTGATGCTACCCCACCAGGCGACCTTTTTCCCATCTCGGTCCTGATCGCGCTGCTAGTTTTTGTCAGCGGCATGATTTATTTCCGTTATACGGAGCGTACTTTTGCGGACATCATCTGATATGAATAATTTTGCTATTCGCGTTGATAATTTAGGGAAACGTTATAACTTGGCTGCTGCTCAGGATCGCAACGACACGTTACGAGATGCCTTCATGGGATTATTCGGCCGTTTACGGCGACAAGCCACTGCTTCGACGAAAAAACCGCCTTTTTGGGCATTAAAGGATGTCTCTTTTGATGTGCAGCCGGGTGAAGTAGTGGGCATTATCGGACAAAATGGGGCTGGTAAATCGACATTGCTCAAGGTGCTTTCACGCATCACGGAGCCGACGCTGGGTGAGGTTGAGGTCTACGGCCGTATCGGGTCATTGCTCGAAGTCGGCACAGGTTTCCATCCAGAACTGAGCGGGCGTGAAAATGTCTACATGAGTGGTGCTTTGTTGGGCATGCGACGTGCCGAAATCGAGCGTAAATTTGACGAAATCGTCGCCTTCTCCGGCGTCGAAAAATTTATCGACATGCCTATCAAACGCTATTCCAGCGGCATGAATGTGCGCCTGGGCTTTGCGGTGGCTGCCCATCTAGAGCCGGAAATCTTGCTCGTAGATGAAGTGTTGGCTGTAGGCGATGCCGCTTTCCAGCGCCGCTGCCTGGGCAAAATGGAAGATGTCGCTAAAGAGGGTCGCACTGTCCTGTTCGTCAGCCATAACATGATCGCCTTACAGAGTTTGTGTAAACGCGCCATCTGGCTGCATCAAGGGCAAGTCAAGGAAAGCGGGCCAACGGCGCCTGTGGTTGCCAATTACCTGAAGCAAACGACTGACAATGCCAATTTGACGCATCAAATATGGCCCGATAGTGCTGCGGCCCCTGGCAACGATATGGTGCGTTTGCACTCAGTATGCATTGAAGCGACCGACGACTCCCCCTTAATTACGATGCAAACGCCATTACAGGTCACGATAGAATATTGGAATCATGTGCCCGGCATGCAACTACACACCACTTTGCATGTGCTGACTGAACAAGGCATTGTTGCCTTTAGCACCTTCCCGACACAAGACCCCACACAAGAAATAGCAACAGGCTTATATCGCGCGACCTGTCAAATTCCGGGTAATTTGCTCAACAGCGGCACACATGTTGTAAATTTATTGATAGTCAAAGAACGCACTTCGACCGCTTACCGGCATGATCGTGCATTGGTCTTCGAGGTTGTAGATACAAATGTGCGTGACGGTGCTTGGTACGGCCGTGAACCAGGCGCTGTGCATCCAGTTTTGCCCTGGTCAACTGAACTGTTGCCCGACAAAACGGCAGCTAGAGAGTAGATGATGCAAGTGTCTGAAAAACCTTCCTTGGTTATTTGGGGTGCCGCAGGCCATGCGCTGGTTGTGGCTGATATTGTGCGCTTGCAAGACAAATACGAGATCGTTGGCTTTTTGGATGATGTGAATCCTGGCCGTGAAGGAGCCATATTTTGTGGATCCCAGATTTTGGGTGGCAAAGAACAACTTGACCGGCTGCAAGCGCAAGGTGTTCGGCATATTCTATTGGGTTTTGGGAATTGCAAGATGCGTTTGGAATTGACGAAGTGGCTGCAAAGCAAAAACTTTTTGCTGCCATCTGCTGTTCACCCGCAAGCGATCGTGGCACAAGATGCCGTGATTGGAGCTGGCACAGTCATCAGTGCCGGCGCAGTTGTGAATCCCGCTGTCAAGATCGGCAAAAGTGTCATCATCAACACAGCGGCCACTGTTGACCATGAGTGTACCATCGGAGATGCCGCCCACATCGGGCCGGGCGCACATCTCGCGGGGCATGTCACCGTTGGTCAAGCGACACAGATTGGAATCGGAGCTGCTGTGATTGATCGCATCCATGTTGGTGCCCAGGCGATTGTCGGTGCTGGCGCTGTTGTTGTAGAGGACATCCCAGAGCGAGTTGTCGCTTATGGTGTGCCCGCGCAGATAAAAAGGAGTATAGACCGTGGATAACAAATACAGTATCCAGGATTTAGGCATTTTTAGTGGAAAACCAACCTTTGATGAACCTTTGCATGTAGGACGGCCGAATATCGGTGATCGTGCTGCTTTGCTAGAACGCATCAATGATCTGCTGGATCGGCGTTGGTTGACTAACAATGGGCCATTCGTGCAAGAATTTGAGCAGCAGATTGCAGCATATTTGGGTGTTAAACATTGTGTTGCGATGTGCAATGCAACCGTTGCCTTAGAGATTGCTACGCGGGCGTTGGGCTTGCACGGTGAAGTGTTGATTCCTTCTTTCACGTTTGTCGCGACGGCACATGCGTTACAGTGGCAGGAAATTACGCCGGTCTTTTGTGATATTGATCCACACACCCACAATATCGATCCAAATAAACTTGAGCGCATGATCACGCCGCGTACCACTGGTATTATGGGCGTACACGTGTGGGGACGGCCGTGTAATGTTGAAGCTTTAACTGAGATTGCTGCTTACTATAATCTGAAGCTTTTGTTTGATGCCGCCCATGCGTTTGGTTGTTCGTATAACGGCCGTATGATCGGTAACTTTGGTAATGCTGAAGTCTTTAGCTTTCATGCCACCAAATTTTTCAACACCTTTGAAGGTGGTGCTGTCGTCACCAACGATGACGAGTTGGCAGATAAGATGCGCCTGATGAAAAACTTTGGTTTTGCTGGCTATGATACGGTGACTTATGTGGGTACCAATGGCAAAATGAGCGAAGTTTCAGCTGCAATGGGGCTGACAGGTTTAGAGTCACTG
The DNA here is from genome assembly GCA_964350725.1 of uncultured Ardenticatenaceae bacterium. Lineage (GTDB taxonomy): Bacteria > Chloroflexota > Anaerolineae > Promineifilales > Promineifilaceae > JAACFF01. Next base: position 14,878 of record CAYGMR010000003.1, read on the forward strand.
GAAGCGTTTATCACAGCTAATCGCCGAAATCATCTTGCTTATCAGGCTGGCTTAAAAAATATTCCTGGCATTCGACTCATCAACTACAATGAGGCTGAACGTTGCAATTATCAATATGTCATCCTGGAAGTTGATGATCAAATATCGGGCATAAACCGTGATGATTTGGTGCAGATTTTACAGGCCGAAAATATCTTGGCACGGCGTTATTTCTACCCTGGCTGTCACCAAATGGAACCCTATCGCTCCTATTTTCCACATGCTGGTTTGCTGCTGCCGGAGACAAAACGTTTGACGCAGCGGGTGCTTTCCTTGCCCACAGGAACGGCCGTTGGCCCCCAAGAAATCGACCAAATTTGCAATCTGATTCGCCTGATCGTTGCCCACAGCCAGGAAATCCAGACTCAATTAATCCCCCAGTTAGCAGTGAGCTAAGCCATGAAAGTGAGTGTTTGGATGGTTGCCTACAACCACGAACCGTTTATCGCCCAAGCATTAGAGGGCGTGTTGCAGCAAGTCGTCGACTTCGATTATGAAATTGTAATCGGCGAAGATTGCTCAACCGACAAAACCCGCGAGATTTTGTTAGATTACAAGCGCCGTTTTCCAGCACGTATTCGCCTGCTGTTACATGATCAAAATGTAGGGATGCATCAAAATTTGATACAAACCTTGCGCCTGTGTCAAGGTGAATATATCGCCGTTCTGGAAGGAGATGATTTCTGGCTGTCGCCGCGCAAATTGCAGCGTCAGGTCGAATTGCTAGATCAGGATAGCTCACTGTCCATGTGTTTCCATGAAGCATTCAATCTCTGGCCAGACCAGCGTGAAACCTTGTATGTGCGGGGGGCGGGAGTCGCGATAAAAGCACGCTATCAACTTGAAGATGTGGTTTGCCGTCACTTTATTCCCACAGCTTCAATGTTATTCCGATGCGAAGCTTTAAGCTATTTGCCAGAAGAGATTTATGAGATTCCAGGGTTTGACCGTATGCTCGCGGTTTTGTTGGCACAAGCTGGCGATCTCGCTTTTATTGATGAAGTCTGGAGCGTTCGCCGTGTCCATGCCGGTGGTATTTATGCAGGAGCCGCCCACAAAGCCCAAATAAAACATACCTTAAAAACGCTGCGGGTTGTCGATGAATATCTTGGTTATGCTTATCACGATCGGATGCGGCCAATCATGTTGGATTATATGATTGAGTTAATTACCCAGCTTGTTTTAGAAGCGTCACAACAGAATTTGGATCGACGATTGGGTCGACAAATCGAGAAGTCAATTGATGCAAATCGCGACACATTGCCATTGACACCTGCCGAAAAGAATTATGTGGTGTCTGAAGTGTTGGTGCGCCTGGTTTTTATCTTCCATAAAACGGGACAGTCTGCTTATTTGCGCCGTAGTTGGTTAGGGGCATTGAGTCGCAACCGCACGACCATATCTGGTAATCGCGGGTTTTGGTCGATTGGTTTGAGTGCGCTTTTGGGAAACGAAAAAGCCACACGACTACGCCATTGGGTAAAATCTATTAATAATGAAGGCTTTGGTAGCCAAACCCTTTAATTTTTCTGTGAAGTAATGAAATCTAATAAACTTGTACAACCCATTTTTTTGATTTTGATGCTGTTGGTGGTCGGCATGTTGCCTGTTTTGGTTTTCGCACAAGCTGCCCCTGAGCAAACCGATCCGATCCGCTTATATTTGTCCAATCTTGAGTACGACTTGGATTTTCCTGAGGTTGTGGCAGATGTTTATGGGCGTGTGCATGTGGCAACGGCCGTTAACGATTTAGAATTAACCGAAGCCGCATCCAATGGCGCTATTTTTTATACTGTTTGGGACGGCGGCGCATGGAGCAATCCGGTTGACATTTTAGCGGGTACAAATGCAGGGTATGTCAGTTTGGAAAAATTTGCCATCACAGATAAACAACAATTGCATCTCCTTTGGCTCGAAACAACTGGCAGCTTGAATTGGAGTCGCTTGCAAGCCAATGAAGCCGCCTCGGCGCGTTCCTGGCATACAATTGATCTGGTTAATGATGCCACAAATGGGGATATTGCTTTACGCGATGAACAAGACGTTGCCGTGGCCTATGTTTTGAAAAATCGCGACATCATTTTTCGACGCACGTTGGATGGTGGCGACAGTTGGACGCAAGATGTGACAGTTTGGCAGCCCCCCAATGGTCGCCTGGCGAGCCGTGATGTGCGTTTGGCGCTGGATGATGATGGTGTTTATCACCTGGCTTGGACAGAAGCGGATACGACCCTAGATTGGAATCCTTCTGCTGTGTGGTATGCGCGTTCTATAGATGGTGGTGCGACCTGGCAGGATTTTTATTATGTGCCGGATGAAGGCAGCTATATCAATATTGGTTTTGATGGGGAGGGCAATGTGCATTTGTTGTGGAACCAAAATGTCAGCCGGGACGACGGCCGTTACCACACATGGTCGCGTGATGGCGGTCAAACCTGGGAAAAGCCACAGGTTACTTTCCATGAATTAAGCGGCCGTACCGGTTTTCCGCGTATGATCTTAGATGACGATGGCATTTTGCACCAGATTTCATCAGGTCGTGGGCGCGGCAGAAATGGCGGTATTTATGCGAGTTATTGGACGGGAACGCGCTGGGCTGAACCACAGCTGCTTTCTGCTGATGTCCAGGATGACAATAACGAAGGCCCATCGGCGGCACTTGCCTTAGGCAACCAGATGCATATCGTTTGGCGCAATAACAATACATTAGGTGATGTCATTTACAGCAATGTCACCACAAACGGTACGCAGCTAGAGCCTGTACCTTTGCCGGAAACATTGGCTTTCGTAACTCCTGAACAAGAGGCAACGGCCGTGCCAACTGCGCAAATAGAGGCAACGGCCGTACCAACCAAACTGCCTATCAGTTTGGCGCAAGCGCCGCCCAACTCAGGCATATCCACGACCTATTCAGTAATCGGTGCAATTGGAATCGCATTTTTGCTAGTAATGGTTGTGGTTATGATTCAATGGATGCGCATAAATGTACGTTAGAGAACGAAACGCGCAAAATACATCACAAAGTAGGTCGGTCATGCCTAGGGTGAATGCTAACGATGCAGACAAGCGTTTGCGTATTGGTTATTTGATTCAAAGTCCTGGTTTGGATTTGTCACGGCCGAGCGGCCCACAGATTCATGTGACACGGATTGTAGATGGATTGCGTGCGCGTGGACATGCTGTGCGTACTGTTCAAGCGGTGACTGGTGGTGTGCAGTGGAGTGATGATTGTCGCTCATGGACATTTGTGCCCTATCCTTCTCGTTGGCGCCCCACATTACGTTTGCTGGAACGGCCGATACGGTTGGCGCAAACCCTGATTCCGCGTCTCCCATACTTCAATTACTTTGATAGTTTGCGATTTACCGATTTGGCGCGCACGCTTTTGTCTGATGTGGATCTGCTTTTTGAGCGCTACGAATTTATGAGTTCCGGTGGCACCTTACTCAGCCATCAACTTGGCGTGCCGCTGCTTTTAGAAGTCAATGGCAGCCATTTTGATGAACTTGAGCATACGGCCGTTGCGCCCCATGGCATCCAAAGAAGCGTATCACGCTGGTTGACACGACGTACATTTGCAAAGGCCACAAAAGTGTTGCCATCGGGTTATGGTTGGCAGCAGCGCCTGATGGAAATAGGCTTGCTTGATTTCCGAAACTGTGAAGTTGTTTGGCCCGGCACCGATTTCGAACTGTTTTCTCAGCAGCGTGATAATGTGGCTTTGCGTGAAAAGTATGCTGTGACACAGAAAGTGGTGATCACATTTGTAGGGGGCTTTGATGTCTGGCAGGGATTGCCAGGGTTGATTGAAGCTTTCTCACGATTACAAGCTGAAAACCCGGCGGTGACCTTGCTATTGATTGGGGATGGGCCGTTGAAAAGCGAGTTGCAAAAACAAATCGAGGATAAACAGTTGGCAGCACATATTCATTTTTTGGGCAGATTGAAACAAGACCGAACGGCTGAAGTTTTAGCCATCACAGATATTGCCGTACAGCTTTACAGCCAACGTGCCGAATTTGTGGGCATGAAACTGTTTGATTATATGGCCAGTGGAACGGCCGTTATCGTTACTGCGCCCCACAAAAAGCACGATCTCATTCAAGATGGCAGCACTGGTCTGGTTATCGAACCAGATAATGTTGAACAATTAACAGCAGCGTTGTTTTGTTTAGCCGACAATCCGATTTTGTGTACAGATATGGGGAATGCTGCCAGGCACGTCATCGCCCAAAACCATACCTGGGATCACCGTGTTACAAAAATAGAACAACTTGCAGTTGCTTTATTGGGAGAACAAAAAAATGTGTCTTAATCAATCACCTAAAGTTAGTGTTGTTATGGCGGCTTATAATGCTGAAAAGTATATTCAGGCTGCCATTAATAGTATTTTGATTCAAACCTTTACCGATTTCGAATTCATCATCATTGATGATGGATCGCAAGACGACACATATGCTTTAATCACTGCGTATACGGATCCGCGCATTCGTATTATCAAGAATGAAACCAACCTTGGCATTACCCTCTCACTCAATAAAGGATTAAAAATTGCAAAAGGTATCTATATTGCGCGTCAAGATGCTGACGACATTTCCTATCCGACTCGCCTGGAAAAACAGGTGGCATTCTTGGATGAAAATGCCGAGGTGGGATTTGTGGGTGGTTCTTGGAATGTCATGGACGCCAACGGCAAGTATTTGAGTACGAAGCGTGTTATCACTGATAATAGTCACCTGTTGTTAGATCAAGTGTTTGTTGAAGTTGTCATCAATCACGGCGTGGCTATGTTTCGGCAGGCAGCCATTGAACGTGTCGGAGGGTATCGGCCAGAAGCTGGTAATGCGGAAGACCTCGATTTATGGGTGCGTATTGGTGAGCATTTCCAACTGGTGAATTTAAGTGAGCCACTCTGTGCAACCCGCGTGCATGACGAGTCGATTGTGGGCGGGAGTCTCAAAATCCACCTGGAATCCGTGTACAAAGTGCGTCAATTAGCTTTGGACCGCTGGGCAGAAACGGGTCAGGTACCGGTGAAAAAGACGACCATTGCACGCTGTTATTTGCTTATGGCATGCCAGGATTTTGCCTTGGGTCGTTTAACTCAGGGACGCAACCATTTGTTAGCGGCGCAGAAGGCGGATAGCGCTTTGCCTGAAAAGCATGATTGTGAATCTGAAATTGCTGTATATGCGATGTGGGCGTGCAAAATGTCCAATCCTACAGGGGATGTCGGCAGCTGGTCACGTGTCGGCAAAACTTATATTGATAGTGTCGTAGGCCATATTCCGCCCGGTTGGTCATTTTCGGCCCGGCGTATCTATGCACACTTTATGGTGATTGCAGCTTTCTATTCTTATAGTCGAAAGCAATTTAGCCGGGCGTTACAATATGTTTTTTCTGGTGTGCGCAACGATTTACATTGGGCAAAAAATCGTGGGTTGTGGCGTGTGCTTAGCGGGTCGTTGGTCGGGCATCGCGTAATCTTTTGAATGTTTCTGTGAGTATAAATCATGCGAATTGCTGTTTATCATAACTTACCGAGTGGCGGTGCCAAACGGGCGCTGTATGAAATTGTGCGGCGGCTTGCCGCCTGGCATACTGTCGATGTGTTTACGCTATCAAGTGCAGACCATGACTTTTGTGATCTGCGTCCTTATTGTGAAAAGCATGTTGTCTTTCCGTTTACTCCCGGGTCATTGGCAAAACGGCCGTTTGGTCGACTCAATCAAGGTGTACGCACAATTGACCTTTATCGCTTGCAGAAATTGCAACGTATGGTGGCCGCTGCAATCGATGCAGGCAAGTATGATGTTGTTTTTGTGCATCATTGCCAATTCACACAGGCTCCTGGCGTTTTGCAATATTTACAAACGCCATCTGTTTATTTTTGTCAGGAACCCCCACGTAAGATGTATGAAACGGCCGTTGCGCGTAGCTATGAGCAGTTTACCCCCTTACAGCGTTTTGGAAACAAACTTGATCCGCTCCCCGGCATTTACCGGCGCGCTTTGATTAAAATTGACCGCGAGAGTACATTAAAATCGACACGCTTATTGGTCAATTCGAAATATTCAGCGGAGAGAATCGAGCATATTTATGGGATGCCAACCGATTTGCTTTATCTGGGCGTGGCTGCCGACAAATTTAATGATCTACAGCTGCCTAGAACCACAGAAGTTGTTTCGGTGGGGGCGCTTACCCCACGCAAGGGTTTTGATTTTTTGATCCGCAGTCTTGCTTTGATCGCTGCAGAGGAACGGCCGTTGCTCCACATTGTCTACAATTCGGCTGACCCCCGTGAACAGGAATATTTGCGGTGTTTGGCTGCTGATTTAGAAGTTGCTGTAACGTGGCACCATAAAATTAGCGACACCGCCTTGGTAGAACTTTACAATCGAGCGGCACTCACCCTTTACGCGCCCGTTATGGAACCTTTTGGTTTTGTACCACTAGAATCGATGGCTTGTGGAACGCCGGTAGTCGGCGTTGCTGAAGCTGGTGTGTGTGAAACGATTGTACACGCACAGACTGGTTTGCTCATTGAGCGGAATGAGGCTGAATTTGCAACGGCCGTTACGATGCTGTTGCAAAACCCCACATTGAGAAATCAATACGGCCAACAAGGCAAAAAAAATGTTGTTACTACATGGTCTTGGGAAAATACAGTGAAGACTTTAGAAGCCTCCCTGATGGAAACGGCCGTTAACGTAAAAAGAGATGCATATGAGTATGAATTTATCCCAACAAATTAAAATCAGTGGTCACCTAATACAACCTCGTCGAATCTTTGGGCGTTTTAACGGCCCCAAAGTCTTGTTAGCTAGTGTACCCAAAGCTGGTACCAACTTGCTTCTAAAAATATTAGAAGCTTTTCCCAATCTCAGATTTGGCAGAGATGTTGTTGGTTCACCAGAAGAGAAACGGCAACAGTTGAACCAGATTGCCACCACGAAACGTGGCCAAATCGTCGTGACACATTTGCGTTATACATCGGAACTGCCCCCTATTTTGCGCCGCAATAGGATAAAAGGCTTATTCATTAGCCGTGATCCACGCGCTGTTTGCATTTCGCATTTTCACCATATCATGCGCCACGCAGACCATTGGTGTCACTCCTACTTCCAGCAAGAATTATCAAGTGCTGACTCGCGGATCATGGCTGTGATCAATGGGCTTGATGTGGAATATGGTGACAATAAACGGCTTATTTTGCCTTCAATTGACAAGTTTTTCCGCCACCGATTGCCTTACCGCCAGGATGCACAGTTTCTCCCATTGACTTTTGAAGAATTGATCGGGGGTCAAGGTGGTGGCAGTAATAAACAGCAACGCGATACAATTATCAAAATAGCAACGTATTTAAATGTAAACCTCGATCCCAATGATTTAGAAAATATTGTTAATCATGCTTTTTCCCCAGCTTCACCGACCTTTCGCAAGGGTAAGATTGATAGTTGGCGACAAGAAATGCAGCCAAAACATATTGCAGCTTTCAAAAAGGTTGCTGGCAAACTGCTTGTTGAACTTGGATATGAAAACGACCTGAACTGGTGATCAATATGCCAAAAGATTTGCCATCCATTGCTTTTATCATCTTGAATTGGAACAACCCTGCCGATACGATTGCTTGTGTGCAAACTTTGCAAACGGCCGTAATAAACGCTGCCTGCCACGATGTGATCTTGGTTGTTGATAATGGTTCAACAGATGATTCAGTGGCGCAAATGCGGGCTGCGGATATTGATGTGCAAATCATAGAAAACCAGCAGAATTTGGGGTATGCCGGTGGCAATAATGTCGGTATACGCGCCGCTTTGGCACAAGGCATTGATTATGTTTGCATCCTAAATAATGACGTGATTGTCACGCCACATTTCCTGGTACCCTTGCTACAAACAATCCAAGCTGACCCGCAAATTGGTATCGTGACACCACTCATTGCGCTTGCCTCGCAACCAGATGAAGTCTGGGCAGGTGGTGCTGAACTGAATGCGCAGACGGGTCAGGTTCAACGTCTAAACGCCGGATTAGTTACCACAAACTTGTCTATAATCCCCGCATATGATGTACAAATTGCGCCTGGAGCTGCCTTCTTGGTACATCGTTCGGTTTTAGAACAGGTGGGATTATTGGATGAAGCCTATTTTTTGTATTATGAAGAAATTGATTGGAGTTTACGTGTGCGGCAAGCGGGTTTTCGCATCGTGACGGTTCCGCAATCAGTTGTTCTGCATAAAGTCTCAGCGACTTTAGGGCAGACATCGCCCGTAACTGACTATTATATGGCACGCAACCGCTATTATTTTGTTGCTCGCAATTGGTATGGATTAGCACGTTTGCGTTTATTTAGCCGCACTTTTTTGGGACAAACCGCCACGATTCTGGCTTACACGTTTAGAAAACGCAGTCAGGCACGTTTGTTACGTCGTGATGTGCGTTTGCTTGCTCTGCGCGATGGTCTGCTGGGGCGTTGGGGTGAAATGGGCGCTGATGTTACTGCGCGGTGTTTTTCTGGAACTGGATAAATATGACAGATATTGGACCTTCGACGACATCAAAACATAGACTGCGCTACTTGCCACGGCCGTTAAAACGTTTTTTGAACAAGCTATATTGGTTGGGGTATGATGGGCTCGATTTTCTAGCTGAGGTGGTTGGTTGGATTCCCTTCCATTTTTTGCGACTGGTTGCTTATCGTTTGTTGAAAGTGCGCATCGGCTCCCAAACAAGCATTCACCGTAAATGCCGTTTTTATCGGCCTGGCGGTGTACAGATTGGCAAGGGCAGTGTGATCAACCGCGATGTTTTACTCGACGGCCGTTCCACTCTCCACATAGGTAACAGCGTCAGCATCTCCGAAAGTACGCTCATCTTTACGCTTGAACACGATCCGAACAGCCCCACTTTTGCCCAACGTGGCGGCACAGTGCAAATTCATGATTATGTGTTTGTCGGCAGTCGGGCCACGATTTTGCCAGGCATTACTGTCGGCGAGGGCGCGGTTGTGGCGGCGGGTGCTGTCGTGACACGTGATGTTGCGCCCTATACCATCGTCGCTGGTGTGCCCGCGCGCCCCATTGGCGAGCGTCGCCGCGATTTGTGCTATTCTTTGGATTACAGCAAATTCCTTGGTTAATCCCGTGAATATCCTTTTTCTCTCAACATGGTTTCCCTATCCGGCTGACAACGGATCAAAAATTCGTGTGTATCATTTGCTGCAGGCACTGAACACCCGTCATGATGTGACTTTGGTGTCGTTTGCCTTTGGAACGGCCGTTGTCAACAATCCACAACAGCATTTACCCTTTTGCAAAAAAGTCATAACCGTCCCCCTGGACCCCTTTGCGACCAACAGCACCTCCCAAGTGCACCAATACTTATCGCTCACCCCCACATACACCCGAGCAATTCCAGCGATGACTGCATGTGTCCAAGAGGTGCTTAATTCTGAACCATTTGATCTCATTATTGCCTCCACAGAGCAAATGGCGATATATGCCTTACAAGACCCATCCCACCCACCTGTCATTCTTGAAGAACATAACTCGCTCACCCGGCTGATGGCAGATAAGGTCCAAAATGGCGGTGGTTTAGCAAGCAAATTGCGTAGTTGGATAAGCTGGCAAAAAGCACGCCGCTATGAAGCACAATTGTTCAACCAGTTTGATTTAGTGACTATGGTTAGCGAGCAAGATCGTGATGTGAGTCTGCAACAATTGCCCGGTTATCGCGGGCCAGTTAAAGTTGTGGCCAATGGTGTTTCTATTTGTGATGTTTCTAGAAAACCCGCGCCTACAACCGCAAACAGTCTGATTTATAATGGCGCATTGACCTATGCTGCCAATTATGCGGCTATGCAATATTTTCTGGCAGAAATATTCCCCGCGATCCTCGAACTCGTTCCTGACGCTTCCATCACAATTACAGGTTCCACCCAGGGTGTTGATTTGACGGGATTGAAGCTATCCCATCAGGTGCAGTTAAGCGGATATGTTGAAGATATTCAGCAGGTGGTTGCCGATGCGGCCGTTTGTGTCGTGCCTTTACTAACTGGTGGGGGCACACGCTTAAAGGTTTTAGAAGCGATGTCTCTGGGCGTGCCGGTTGTTTCTACTTCTAAAGGTGTAGAAGGTTTAGATATGCAAGCTGGCGAGCATTATTTATGTGGCGACTCGCCGCAAACATTCGCCACACAGACCATAAAATTGCTCACTAATCCCGGTTTGAGTCAAAAGTTAGCCAAGCAAGCAAAAAAATTTGTCCAAGAACGTTATCAATGGTCTCAGATTGGGGAGCAATTTCTGACATTGATTGACGAGACAGTTTCCTCACGCTGAGTTCCCGTTATTTTTTCGCAAAATTTACACACTTTGAGAGTGCTCTGTTGCATCCTTTAAGTAATTCCAAAATGACTATGGATGCTGCCGATTCCTTAAGAAAAACGCGCATACCCACGCTCTGGCCGGTCTCCTGACCGTGTCCACTGGCTCGGTCAGGAGACCGGCCAGAGCTTGTTTAAACTATTTATGTTACAGAGTACTAATTTAATGAGATTACTGATTTGAATCAACAAACACACTTATTTTTAGTAAATAGTAACGTTGGTAAAGGGCTGATTGTTATTGCCGTGTTGGCAGTTGCAGCTTTGTTGGCGCAGGTCGCTTCGCCGATGCTGCTAGGGTTCGTTTTGGCGAGTGCGGGTGCATTTGTCTTGTTACGCTTCCCGATTTGGGGATTGGTCGGGTTGATTTTTGCGGCGCTTTTGTTCCCATTTGAATTTGGCACAGGAACTGATGTGATGCTAAATGCGACGACTTTAATCATTCCAGGACTGTTGGGCATCTGGTTTGTGCGTCTTTTTCTGTCTAAAAATTGGCAGATAACACGTTCGCGCACGTATGTGCCGCTGCTTCTGTTTTTGTTTGCGGCTTTGATCTCTTTGCTGATTGGATGGGCGACATGGGATCCAACCGTGCCGCGATCTGGAAAATTCTTCCTTGTACAAATTGCGCAATGGGCGATTTTTGCTTTTTCTGCGGGTGCATTTTTATTGGCTGCCAATTTGCCGCGTGACGAGCGTTGGCTGAAATATTTGACCTTTTTATTCTTGATTGCCGCTGGGGTACCAGCTATTTTGCAGCAAGTTCCAGCCTTAACCCCTATCATTAGACAGCTTACGACTGTTGCATTTATTCGTGCCCCTTTTTGGTCCTTACTGGTGGCATTGGCATTGGGACAATTATTATTTAATAAACAGCTTTCCTTGTTATGGAAGGTGTATCTGCTGTTGGTTTTGGCAGCAACGGCCGTTTACATTTTAGTGGAACAGCAAGAAGCCGCTTCCAACTGGATTGGTGTCGGCGTTGTCATCGTTGTGATGGGATGGTTGCGCTGGCCGCGTTTGCGTTGGTTAGCATTATGCATCGTCCTGATTATGGCCTTTTCCGGCACAGCGTTTACCTTGTTATGGGATTTTGCTGGTGGTGACGAAGAATGGTTTCTCAGCGGCGGATCGCGACTTGCCCTGACACAGCGTGTGGTTGAAGATACCCTCAGAAATCCAATAACCGGCCTTGGCCCCGCCGCTTACCGTGCTTATGGTGCCACACGACCGCTCATTTATGAACACATCGTATGGTATGCCCCTAGAATATCTTCGCATAACAACTATATCGATCTTTTCGCACATGTGGGGTTGCTCGGCTTAAGCTTGTTTTTCTGGTTTGTGTATGAAGTTGGGCGTCTAGGAGCAAAACTGAAAGGTCGCTATCGGGATGGTTTCGCTGCCGGTTACATCAATGGGGTTTTGGCTGCTGGCAGCAGCGCGTTGGTTTTGATGGCGTTGGCCGATTGGATTTTACCTTATGTCTATAACATCGGTTTCCCTGGTTTTCAGGCATCTGTATTTATCTGGTTATTCTTGGGTGGTTTGGTTGCCCTGACACGTTTTTCGACAGAAACAATATGAAACAATTAAAGCCGTGGCATTATCTCATCATTATATTTGTTGTTGCAGTTGCTTTGCGTCTGGTCGTTGCTGTTTATCTGGGCGACACAGTGCCGCCGGAAAAGGACGAGCTTTCTTATTCAACATTGGCACTGCGTCTTGTTGATGGCTATGGATTTAGCTTCGCTGAGGGCTGGTATCCATTTACACCAGCGGAAACCCCAACGTCGCATTGGTCATTTTTGTATACAGGCTTTGTAGCGGCCGTTTATGCTTTGTTTGGCCCTCATCCGTTGGCCGTACGTTTGCTCAGTGCTGTTTTAGGCGGCATTTTACTGCCGTGGATGGCCTATCGTTTAACGCGGCGCGTTTTCCCAGAGCAGCAGGGGTTGGCGTTGGTGGTGGCGGGTTTAACGGCCGTTTATGCCTACTTCATCCTTTTTTCTGCGCAGCTCATGACCGAAACGTTTTACATCACCACTTTGTTGTGGTCGCTTGAACGTGCGCTTAAATTTACAGATGATTTGGAGGCTGAGAAACGGCCGTCGTTCGGTTTGATCATCAGCTTCGGTATCAGTTTGGGAATCGCCACCTTGTTCCGCCAGGCTATTTTGCCTTGGGTAGTCGTTTTGTTCTTATGGCTGTTGTGGCAAGGGGCACGCCATAAAAAATTCAAAACCACCTTTCTCGCCTTAACCGGATCCGGTTTGATATTGATTGCTTTTATACTACCCATCACCATCCGCAACTATCGTGTTTATGGTGATTTTATGCTCCTGAATTCTAATGCTGGCTTTGCGCTGTATTCAGCCCAACATCCGTTACATGGTACGGATTTTCAAGCCTTTGCTGTTGCGCCTATGCCCCAAGATATTACGCCCAAGCCACAGAACGAAGCTCAATGGGATCGTGTGCTCATGGCACGTGGTATCCAATTTATTGTCGATGAGCCAGGCCGTTACGCCTTGCTCTCCTTGAGCCGAATCGCTGATTATTTTATGTTCTGGCCCAGCCCTGAGACGACATTGATTCATAATCTGGGGCGCGTATTGTCGTTTGGTCTGTTTTTGCCGTTGATCGTCTATGGCCTATGGCTGTCGCGTCGTGCATGGCGACGCTTGACGTTGTTATATCTATTCATTGGCTTTTACACGCTGCTGCATCTGTTGACCTGGTCAATGGTGCGTTATCGTTTGCCCGTGGATGCTGTGTTTTTGATTTTTGCAGGCATAGCTGTCATTGATTTAGTACAGCGTTTTGTAAAGAATTATTATCCAGAAAACGCTCCTAAGTCTCTGTGGAACTCCGTGACTTCTCCGTAAGCTCCCTGTAACTGCTGTATTTTGGAAAGATATGAAACCTGAACTGCAACGCCTCTCAATCATTATCGTCAATTGGAATACGCGCCAACTGCTGGCTGAATGTTTGGCGTCGCTGCAACAAAACATCAATGCGGCGACAGATTTTGAGGTTGAAACGATTGTGGTTGATAACGCCTCTTCCGATGATAGTGTGGCCATGGTGCAGCGTGATTTCCCTTGGGTGAAACTAATCTGCAACGCTGAAAATCGTGGCTTTGCTGTGGCTAATAATCAGGCAATCCAACAAGCGTCGGGCGCAGCTATTTTGTTGTTAAACAGCGACACCCATGTGCATTTGGGTGCTTTGCAAGAAATGTTTGCCTTTATGCGCAAAAATCCGCGTATTGGTGCGCTGGGCGCACGTTTACTCAATGCCGATGGCAGCCTGCAACCATCTTGTCAGCCGATGTTGACGCCCGGACGTGAGTTTTGGCGTTTGAGTTTTTTGGATCAGCTCATGCCGCGTGCGACTTATAACATGTATACGTGGGACACGGCCGTTCCCCGGCAAGTTGAAGTGATTAAAGGTGCCTGTCTATTATTACGCCGTCAAGCGTTAGACGAAATCGGACTGCTCGATGACCGTTATTTTATGTACACCGAAGAAGTAGACCTTTGTTACCGTTTGGCCCAAGCTGGGTGGCAGCTTTGGTATCTGCCGACGGCCGTTGTTACCCATTATGGCGAACGCAGCAGCCGCCAAGAAGCGGAAACGATGTATGTGCAGCTTTACCGCAGCAAGGTGCAGTTTTATCGGAAATTTGGCGGCGAACGACGTGCACGCACATTTAAGGAATTGATATGCGTAGCCTATGTGCCGCGCTGGATTATGGCGCATTTGCAAGCGTTATTCTTTGCGCAGTGGAAACCACGCGCCCGTTTATATCGACGTTTATTAGCGGAACTGCCAGGGATGTAATTATGCGCATCGCTTACATTTTACTTTCGCCTACCTTTGGTATGCATCAATATACGGCCGATTACGCCAACCGTTTTGCATTAGCGGGTCACGCTGTGCATCTGATAACCACAAGCCATTTACCACGCGATCGTTATGCAACGGCCGTTGCCATCCATACACCCATCGCCACCACAAACACAGGCATCTCTACTGAACTGTTCCAGTGGCGCAGCATTAAAAAAGTAGTTGATGTTGTTGAGCAAATCCAACCTGATGTGATCCATTTCACCGGCCCACACCTTTGGAATGTGCCGCTTTTGCGCCAGCTAAAAAAATATCAGATACCCGTCATTCATACTATCCATGACCTCGATCCGCACAGCGGCACACGCATGGGGCAGCTGCTTAAATATTGGAACCAGCGCATTATTCAAACGGCCAATCACATTCTTGTACATGGGCATCAATACCGTCAGCGTTTACTGGCTCAGGGTGTTGCGGCTGAAGAAGTGACTTATGCCCCCTTATTGCATCTGTTTCTTAGCCATGCAGCGGCAGTTTCATTCGCAAGCCAGCACATACCGGCTACCTATGAACCCTTTGCCCTCTTTTTTGGTCGGGTTGAAAAATATAAGGGGATCGATGATTTATTGGCAGCCTACACGCAGCTGCAAGCGAGCCAGGAATCAAAATCACGATTAAAGCTCGTCTTGGCTGGCCCTGGTCGTTTGTCCGCCAAATGGCAGACCCAACTACCCGCTGGCGTTACCCATATAAACCAACGTATTGATGATGCTGAGGCACTCGATTTGTTTTGTCGTTGTAGTTTAGTGCTGCTGCCCTACACAGATGCCACACAATCTGCCTTGGTTGCCGCTGCCTATTATTTCCAAAAGCCGGTGATGGTTACACGCTCGGGTGCGTTGCCAGAATATGTGGACGCAGGCGAAACTGGTTTTGTTGTGCCCCCACGTCAAGCAACGCAGATCGCACGGGTGTTGCAAATCGCAGGCGATTATCCGCAACAATTAGGCACGATGGGACGCAACGGCCGTCGGTGGTATGACACACAACGTTTGCATGAATTTGCCGCTTTAACCGGAATGTATCGGAAGTTGATAAATATTGATCAAAAAAATGTAAAAGTAGTCGTTTAGATTTATCGCACTATGTTTGCACATTTCGCATAAGTGTAATTTTCAGCCACAAATTAATACAGATTATAAATTAAATTCGTGAAAATCTGTGTTAATCCGTGGCAAAAAGAAAAAACTGCAAAGATAGTGTTTATCGGTAATGTACTGTATTGGAGCTCTTAACCATGACATCATATGACAAAAGCCAGGAAAACCTGGAACTCGCCGCGCAAGAATGGGCGTTTCGCCGGGTTTGGTTACCTTCATTAGGATTACGCAGTTCCGAGCGTCGTCTGTTGTTAGGAATTGTTGATCTAATCCTGATCAATCTCGCACTGATCTTTTCTCTGCTCATTAGCACCGATTTATTGCCATCGTTTTCTGCAATATTGGGGCCGTTCAAATGGTTTGTGACCTTAACGGCCGTATGGCTTTTTGTAGCCAATATTTTTGATGTGTATAACCTGGCGCGTGCCGCGTCGACAACCTACAGCGTGCGTACCATTGGCACAGTGGCGTTAATCACCAGCATCGTCTACACAGCCATACCCTGGTTGACACCGCCCATGCAAAACCGCTCCCAGCTTTTCCTCTTTGTATTCTTCGCCATATTTATGCTCGTGGCTTGGCGGGTTTTGTATGCCCAATTTTTTGTTCAACCGACCTTCCAACGCCGTTCCATCATCATCGGCACTGGGGCAAGCGGTCAAGCATTGGTCACAACCTTGCAAAAGAAATTGCTCGGTGTCGATGCCAATCCGTTCCGAGGCACAGGTTACGAAATCCTTGGTTTCATTGAAGATAATGCTACCAACCAGGAAGAGAGAGTCGCGGGATTGCCCGTGTTGGGTTCAAGCCAGGATGTGGTCAGCGTCGTTGATAAATTGCATATTGATGAGGTCATTATTGCCATGCCAAATACCCAACACATGGGGCCGACTTTGTTTGAGGCCATCTTGGATTGTCGCGAATTAGGTGTGCCTGTCACTAAAATGACCACAGTCTACGAACGTTTGACCAGTCGTGTGCCTGTCGAATATGCCAGCGATGATATGGAAATCGCGGCGGGTCTAGATGACAATCCTTTTTTGCGTTTGTACACCGCCATCAAACGCCTCACAGATTTAATTGGCGCTGTTTTGACCTTGCCCTTTTTTCTTTTATTAATGCCACTTGTAGCACTGGGTAATTTGTTCTCTTCACCTGGCCCACTGTTTTTCAAACAGGTGCGTGTCGGTCGGGGCGGACGGCCGTTTCATATCCTCAAATTCCGTTCAATGGTGCCCGACGCTGAAAAAAGCCAGGGAGCAACCTGGGCACAATCCAACGATGATCGTGTCACTACGATTGGACGCATATTGCGCTGGTCACATCTGGATGAACTACCCCAAATCATTAATGTGCTGCATGGCGAGATGAGCTTGGTAGGCCCGCGTCCTGAACGACCAGAATTTGTTGAAAAACTAGCCCCACGTATTCCTTTTTATCGGGCGCGGCATTGTGCCAAACCTGGCATTACCGGTTGGGCCCAAATCCATCAGGATTATGGCGACTCAATCGCAAGTGCTCAGGAAAAATTGGAATATGACCTTTACTATGTAAAACATATTAGCCCGATCCTGGATTTGCTAATTATGTTGCGTACGATTACGAAAGTGGTCGGATTACGGGGTCGCTAACGGCTATGAATGTTCTTTTCCTGACCCAGCTTTTGCCATATCCATTAGTCGGTGGCCAAAAGATTCGTGCATACTATATGTTACGGCAATTGGCTCTAAACCATGATGTCACGCTGGTTTCCTTCACACGGGAGGATGATCGCCCAGAAGATATT
This sequence comes from uncultured Ardenticatenaceae bacterium, assembly GCA_964350725.1. Taxonomy (GTDB): domain Bacteria; phylum Chloroflexota; class Anaerolineae; order Promineifilales; family Promineifilaceae; genus JAACFF01. Next base: position 32,099 of record CAYGMR010000003.1, read on the forward strand.
GAACATTTACGCGGATTGTGTGCGGCCGTTTACACCGTTCCCATGCAGCGTTCCCTGTTCAAAAACATCCAAGCCGTAGTAGAAAGCGTGTTGAAAGGCAAATCAATCGTCATCACCCGGGACCGGCTGCCCGCGATGCACACTTGTTTGCAAAAATTGGTGTCAGAAACTGAGTTTGATGTCATCCACGCCGATCAAACTGCCATGGCCCAATATGCGCTTTTTGCACAAGATACGGCCGTAAACAATCCCCGCACAGTATTAGACCAACATAACGCGCTGTATCTGGTCGTTGCGCGTCAGGCAGACCATGCACGCGGCCGTTTGCAACGTCTATTATGGCGCTGGGAAGCAAAACGTTTGGTTGCTTATGAGGCGGATGTTTGCCGCCGCTTTGACCATGTGATAACTGTTACGCAGGAAGATAAAGAAGCCTTACTGCGCCTTTATCCAGCAGCAGAAGCCGCGCATCTTGCTAGACGCTTCACCCCACTGCCCATCTGCGTCGATCCGGATGAACAGCCCATATTGCCAAGAGAAAGCGGAGCGGATAAGCAAATCATATTTCTGGGAACGATGTTTTGGCCGCCCAATGTAGAAGGGGCGCGTTGGTTTGCTGAGGAAGTATTGCCACTTGTTTTGCAACGCGTTCCGCAATCAAACTTCAAGATTGTGGGCAAAAACCCGCCTGCGTCGATCGTGAATTTACAAGCTGCAACAGCGCCGTATGCTGAGCATATTGAGATCACAGGCTTTGTGGCCGATGTTGAACCCATATTGGCAAGCAGTTGTGTGTTTGTTGTGCCTTTATTAGCTGGCGGCGGAATGCGCGTGAAAATTTTAGATGCATGGCAATGGGGGCTGCCGGTGGTTTCCACCACGATTGGCGCAGAAGGTATTTTAACGCAGCATGGCGAAAACATCCTGTTAGCGGATGATGCCGACGCTTTTGCTGACGCGGTGGTTGATGTTTTGGTTGATGCTGAATTGGCCTATGATCTGAGGGTCAACGGCCGTTCCTGGGTCGTGCAAAACTACAACTGGCACACGGTTTATCCACAACTTGATGCAATCTACACACAACTCAATTTGAGTGCGTACAACAAAATTCACGAAGATTTGATGTAAACATGGTTCAGCATGTGGCATCATTGCAACGATCCTAAATTCGGTAGCTTGAGATTTCCGCCACTAATTTCACGAATTTCACGAAGGCAAATGGCTAGTTCGTAAAATTCGTGCCATGCGCGGCAAATTTTGTGTCTACATAAATTAGCTAAACAGGCTTAAGGAAAAACTATGGAGATAAAGCAGTATATCATCCCTCTACGCAAATGGTGGTGGCTCATTATAGCTGCCGCGTTGGTTGCCTCAGTATCCAGTTACTTGATGGTTCAACGCCAGCCGCCACTTTATCAGACGAGAACCGCACTGGTTATGGGGCAAGCGATAAACGATCCAAATCCAAATGGATCGGGTATCTATTTTATTTCTACCCTGCTGGGAACCTATGCAGATATTGCTAATCGTGAACCGGTCAAGCAAGCGACGATGGACGCATTGGGTTTGACCTGGCTGCCTGAATATGAAGTAAAAGTTTTATCGAATACGCCCTTGCTGGAAATAAGTGTTGTCGATACCAACCCAGAACGCGCAACGGCCGTTGCCAACGAATTAGCCAACCAGCTAGTCTTAGCCAGCCCTGCCAGCACCGAACAAGATGAATACGAACGGCAAGCGTTTATCAACCAACAGCTCGATAATTTGGAAGTTCAAATCCAAGAAACGACGGACGAATTGGAGATCAAACAGGCCGAATTGGGTGAACTGTTTAGCGCCCGCCAAATCGCTGACATGCAAACGGACATCGACGCCCTAGACGGCAAACTCAATACGCTGCAAAACAATTATGCGGTGTTGCTCTCAAATACAAATGAGGGTGCATTAAACAGCCTGAGCGTCATCGAACCAGCCGCATTACCCCAAAAACCAATTAATTCTAACAAAATCATGACCATTGTTGCCGCCGGTATCATTGGCATCATTTTAGCCATATCTGCAGCGTACTTGTTGGAATATCTCGATAACTCGATCAAAACTCCTGAAGACATCAGCCGCGAATTGAATTTGCCCGTCATTGGCTACATTGGCGATATTCCATCAGCCGAGGAGCGCGGTTTAGTGGTTGTGGATTCACCACGCGCCCCCATCGCTGAGGCTTTTCGTTCGTTACGTACCAACTTGGAGTTTGCCGGCGTTGACAAACCGCTCAAGACAATTTTGGTTACAAGCCCCGGCCCTGGCGAAGGCAAAACGACCGTCTCAACAAATTTAGCCGCTGTTATCTCACAGGGGAATAAACGGGTTGCTTTGATCGATGCCGACCTGCGCCGGCCGAGCATCCATAAACGCTTGGGCATATCAAACCGACGCGGACTGAGCGATATTTTCCGTGGCCAGTTAGATATCCGTGATGTGATACGGCCGTGGCGTAATAGTTTTGCTGTCATCACGAGCGGCAGTTTGCCACCCAATCCAGCCGAGTTGTTGGGCTCCGCCAAAATGAGCGAAATGCTTTCTGAACTAGAGAAGTTTACCGATATGGTTGTATTGGACAGCCCGCCATTTTTGGTGACAGATGCCCCTGTATTAGCTGCAAAGGCGGATGGTGTGATTTTAGTCATTCGTCCTGGACGCACACCGGTGGACGCAGCTAAAGCGATGATGGAGCAGTTAGATCGTGTTGGGGCGCGTGTGGTTGGTGTTGTGCTCAATCGCGTGCCGCGCAGTGGCTCTTACTATTATAGTTATAAATATTACTCCCCTTATTATGGACATGATGACAGTTCAAACAGCGGGGCAATACAAGATGATGAGCAACCTCACGCTGAACCGGGCGTAAGTCGCCTGGGGGCACTTTTTGGCCGCTCAAATCGGTCTGCTGTGAGTGTGATTGATGAAAGCTGATTGTTTTTGGCTGTTGGACGAACTACATAGATTTGTCAATTTTCTACCACGAGTGGATTGCGAACAATTTTGTTAAAAACTTGACAAATCTCCACGTTGCCCTTGTATCCAACAAGGGCTTTTTTTTGTCCAAATTACGAGGATTTACGCTTTTTTCACGAGAGCTTTACGAATTATGCATTGGAAAGGGATGGAAAAGCTTCTATGCTTAGTACTTGAGTAACGAATGTGGGGTGGACGATTAAATAATAGACGGAAATTCAGCGTCAGCCCTGGGGAATGGTAAGGAAACAACTTCGCGTTCTTATTAAAATTCTGTTCCCACGGCAGCTTATTGGTAGTATGTAATATAAAAATTTAACGGAAGTAAAACATGGCTCTCCCTGAAGAACTAATTCCAGTAAATCGAAATGATTCTAATATCCCCGTGGTTTGCCCTTATTTGGGCACAATGCCGGATCCCCATACATCAGTTGCTTACCCATCCGGTGCTAATTTTTGTCACCGGACGGATAATCCTCAGTTAGTTAGCCCTGCCCATCAGGGTCAAGTTTGTCTACTTGAAGCGTATGATAATTGCGCTACCTATCGCGATGCTCTTATTCCTGTTAAAAGTATTGATGTGGGAGGGCCGGTCAAAAAGAAATCGAATTGGAAACGGCCGTTAGCCATTGTTGCCGTTATCTTGCTCTTTGGTGTGGTTTTGTTTGGTGCCTACGCCATGTTTTCCCCTTTCAGCACTGAACCCGTAGATGCGTCAGCACCATCCATCCAAGATTCAGAAGAAACGGCATTAGCCAGCATAAGTGTACCGACGCCAACCTTGATAGCTGTTTCAACAGAAGATGTGTCAGGAGAAGATGTGTCAGAAGTCATTGACGTAGATGCCATCACAACTGATGCTGCCCAGACAGACACAATCGCCGAAGAGGCTGAGGAAATTGAAGCCCCACCTACCGCTGCAGAAAACGAAAATGAGATAGATGCGTCTTCTGAAGAAGCGAAAAAGGCACCTATTTCCCAGACCCCAGCTCCCACAGCAATTCCTGATTTGAAAGAAGATACAGCATTTTTTGATTTCGATGATATCGACGCCTTCGATTCAGCCGATGAATTTGCAAGTGCGACCGAGCCTTCGTCTATTGCTGAGGAAACCGCTGCGGAAACTGTTGAACCGACTCCCGCTGCTAATACGGATATTGCTGATGGAACGGCCGTAATCCGCACAGGTGCATTAAATGTCCGCAGCGGCCCTGGCCCACAATTCCCTTCAATTGCGCTTGCCTACAATGGCCAACACGTCATTTTATTAGGTCGCAATGGTGATAATTCCTGGGTAAAAGTTCGCCTCCTCAACGGCCCTGTCGGTTGGATTTATGCCGCGCATATCGAACCAGGCCAACCCCTGGACGAAATCCCCTTCATCCCCCGCGCACAACGATAAGTAGCCGTTCGGAAATAACTTAACGATTTCAACCCGAACGGCTACTGAAGCCCATTTGCCAATTCCGCTAACTTATTTGCGAATGGGCACTAAGTACTGCATCTTCTAACGGCTGCAACAAATTGAGGATAGAACAAATTTGAATTCCGAGAAAAATTCGTTCCTTCCTTAATTCGCTGTAGCTTTCGTTTTACCCATCGCCCCACGTTCAGTATAATCACAGCATGTCTATCCTATCTACAAGCAACGTTGGGCAAGCTTTTGGTGCCTATGACGTATTCAGCGGCGTAACTGTCAGCATTCCCAATGACGGCAAAATTGGTCTAGTCGGCCCCAATGGCGTTGGCAAAACCACGTTGTTATACATTTTAGTTGGGATGAGTTCCCCTTCAGCCGGCAGCGTACACATCGCACGCGGTACACGCTTGGGCTATCTTTCACAAGAATCTTCTGATGCCTTCATCGGCCGCAACCACAGTGTCTATGACGAAATGTTGACGGTTTTTGCAGAGCTGCGAGCAACGGCCGATCGTTTACGCGCAATGGAAGCCACCATGGCTGATGGCGAATTTAGCGACGAGCTTTTTGCCACCTATAGTGCCCTGCAAGAAAAATTTGAATACGACGGCGGCTATGATTATGATCTTCGCATTCGCCAGGTTTTAACCGGTCTTGGTTTTGATGAGGTGTCCTGGGCGCAATCGCTTGATCATCTCAGCGGCGGCCAAAAAACACGTGCCTTGTTGGCGCGTCTCTTGCTTGAAAAACCAGATTTGCTTGTATTAGATGAACCGACCAACCATTTGGATGTCCAAGCGATCGAATGGCTTGAGGGGATGCTTAGATTATGGGAAGGCGCACTGCTGATCGTTAGCCACGACCGTTATTTCCTTGACCGTGTCGTCAACACGATTTGGGAGATGAGTCATGTCGGCATCGAAAGCTACCGGGGGAATTACAGCGCCTATTTGCTGCAGCGGCAGGATCGTTGGCAGCAAAAACAGATCGCCTTTGACACCTTTAAGGCCCATGCACTCAAAGAAATGGACTATATCCGCCGCAATATCGCCGGCCAGCGCACCCAGATGGCACAGGGTAAATTGAGCCGCTTGGCACGCGAGGTCGAGGCTGTACGCGTGGGCGGTCTAGATATTTTAGGCACCTTAAATAGTAAAGGGTGGCTGCAAGTCTCGAATCAACTCGATTTGCGGCGACCCGCGCAAAGAGTGGGCGAACTGCAGGAAGCAATTGGCGCACTGCGACCACCGACCCGCCCGCCAGTTCTCAAAATGCGCCTGCACACAGCCATGCGCAGTGGCAATATTGTCCTGCGTACCACGGACCTGGAGGTGGGGTATCCGGGTTTGTCTTTGTTCGAGGCCGAGGATATCGAACTATTCCGCCAGGAAGTGGCGGCACTGATCGGGCCGAACGGCAGTGGCAAAACGACTTTTTTGCGTACGATATTGGAAAAAATGCCACCGTTGGCAGGAAAGATTAAATTGGGAGCCAGCCTAAAGGTCGGCTATTTTGCACAGGCACATGATTCATTAAACCCAGACAGCACGGTCTTGGATGAATTGTTGGCGCATAAACATATGTTGTTGGGCGAAGCACG
>CAYGMR010000004.1:0-34122 GCA_964350725.1 uncultured Ardenticatenaceae bacterium
TCCGCCAGGCGGCTGGCCACCAGCCCCACCACGCCAGAGACAAACTGCTCGTCGGCAGCGATGAGGATGGGTGCGTCTGGCTCCACCATCTTTTCTGCCAGTTCACCGAGGTCTGCGGTGAGCTTTTGCCGCTGGCGGTTTAGCTTGTCTAGCTCGTCGGCGAAGCGGTTGGCGTCGTGGCTGTTGTTGGCAGCCAGGAGTTTTGCGGCGCTGTAGGCGTGGGCCAAGCGTCCGGCCGCATTGATGCGTGGCCCGATGCCAAAAATCAATTCTGCAGCGTCTTCCTCCACTGGAGTCAAAAACAGGATTTCACTGCTGGGCCCGTTTGTCGTCGATGTGAGGATCAGGAAACGGCCGTTGTGTGACGCGATTTGTGAACCCAAGCCTTCATTGATCAGCGTGACCAGTTCTGGCAATTGTGTGTTGGCAGGCTCTTCCCCGGCACAATCGATCGTGATTTCGCTGCCGCCGTCGACCCGCAGCAAAATGTGGGAGGCCTGGCTTAAATCAACCCCTTCACTTAAGTCGCGACGACCCACGACGCGTGCTTGCAAAGGACCGCGTCCCACATGCGTGTTGCTGATGGGGCCGAAAAGACGCAGCAGCGCTTGCTGCGCGGCGGCGCGTTGGAAGACGATGCTGCTGCCCAAGCCGGAAGCTGGCGATGTTAAAGTCAGAAATTGTCCATCGTGCGTGACGGCATCCTCTGCCAGCCCCAACGCTGTATTCATCGCTGCGACGACAGCATCTAATAAGGTATGGCTGGCATTGGAAGGGGCACAATCAATTTCTGCCAGATGGGTGCCATCGAGCAGCAGCCGCAAATAACGGCTTTCGCTCAGGTCGAGTACACCGCTCAAATCAACGCTGCCGCGAATGGTTGCAGGGCGGGCGGCGCGGCCATAGTAGGCACGCGGCGCTAATCCCAAAACCAGATCGGCGGCATCATTAGTCACATCCTGCACTTCAACGACGCTGTGGGCATTGCGCAGCGGCGAGGTGATGGTCAAGAAATGGTCGTCGAATGACGCAACTTCTTGATTATCAAAGGTGTTGTTGATGGCATCCGCGATGTCTTGGCCAGAAACGGCCGTTTTATCCTCAGCCTCTGCCCGCAAATCAATATTAAACGGCCCAACCCCATCAATTTCGAGGCGCAAAATATAGGCTTCACTGCAATCTACCTTGTTGCTCAAATCGGCCGTGCCCACGATTTGGGCCGCCTTGGCCGATAGACCGCGTTCGCTGGCCGCACGTAGGCCCAAAACCTGTGCGGCCGCATCGCGTCCATCGGCTGCGCTGACGGTGATGGCATCCTCCTCGCGCTGCCACCAGGTATCAAGCTCGTCATACGCGTCAGCGATATGCAAGCCCAATGACTCGGCTGTGATGCGTAATAGACCTTGCACCGTGACAGTGCCATCCAGAAAGGTGCGCACATAACGTTTCAAATGCTCACGAAATTCCTCGACCAATTCATCGTCACGCGGCGCGAGGCCATACAGCGCAGCGATTTCCTCGAGGTCGAGTATTTGTTCCGCCCGCAAATCGGCATAATCGACCCAATGGGCCTGCATCACGGCAGCCAAGCTGTTTTCAGCTTTTTGCAGTTCATCACCAAACGGTTCGATGACGGCGCGCAAAGTGTTGCCGGGCGGCCTTTTTTGGAATGTGAGCGGTAAATAGCTGAGAATGCGCTCAGTTTTGGTTGGCATATCAGCGCTCCTGTGTTTGTTCTTGCAGCACGATGTCGGCGGCTTCAATATCGAGGACAACCCACCAATCCGTGCCGTCAATTTGGGCAACGATTTGGAATTCGCCCGTCTCAATCTGTTCATCGCTGGCCGCTTGACCATCTGCATTTTGCAGCAGGCTGCGGTCGGGGATGCGCGTGCTGGTGGGTACGAGCGGCGGCGTTTCAGCGAGGGCATTGCTGAGCAGTTCGTGGATATTTTCGGGTGTGCTGCCTTCTACGGCCGTTACCAATGCATCAACCAGCGTCTCCCCAGCCGGTTTGCCTAAATCAGAATGCCATACCATCACATCGACAATCCTGGCCGCGCCAACATCATCTACACTGGTTATCGCCTTCAATAACTCTGACCCTTGTGCCGGGTCACCGCTGCCCAGATCATCTACATAGGTTTGCAGGGCGGCCATGATGTCATCAGCCACTTTCAATTTGCCAGGGGCGGTTAGATTGGGGCTAATCGTGGCAAAAATGCGCGGCTTAAAAAAGACATAACGGCTGACGACTGTCGCCAAGATACCGGCTGCACGCGTTTCTTGCACCGCGCCATTGAGGCTGGGAAACCGTTCTGGTTCGGCTTCCACAAGCAATGTCACCGTGCCTAACTCCGAACGATGATCGGGCGGGCTGTTGGGATCCCAAACTTCAGCTAAATTGCCACGTCCTTCAAAAACCACCCGTTTCAGTGCCGCCAATGTCGCTTTGCCCAGACCGCGCAGTGCAGCTTTGGCACGCAAACGCAGTTCAACGTCGGTTTCATCTTCGGCAGCTAAAAATGTCTCTTCAAAATTAGTGACGCGCTGGATGCCCGCAATCGGTTGTGACACCTGGTTGATGGCGCCAGCAGACACCTGACCATCTTCCCCTTTGAACGCATCGGTGGCGCGGATGGGGGCATCAATGCGTACCTGTCCTTGCTGTAAGGTGCGTGGCTGGGTGGTTTCAAAGCTGACTTCGCCTTTGGCTGTGGAGAGTAATAAACCTTCGGGTATGGTGATGGTGCCGAAACTGTCGGCATCGCGGAAGAAGGTGGCTAGCCCGACGGCATAATCTTTTGTTTTGCGGGTGATACCCAAAATGGAGACCACCAATTCGAGCGAACGCCCTTCGGCCGTATCGATAAATCCAGACAGATAGGCAAGGTTGATTTGTTGGTAGACGGTGGAAATTTCACGGCCGATCGCTTCGCTGAGTGTGCGCGTGACGCTGCCCACATTGATGTCGGTGAGTGGTGAGCGGCTGCTGAGGCGGGCATAATCGACGTGGAAGGTTGTGTTATCGTCGGGCAAGGTGCCGTTTGTGACCCATTCAACGGCGTTGCTGCCGAGGTTGAAGACAAAATCGATCTCTTTCAAAAAGGTATGGTGTTTTTTATTGACTATGCCGGTGACACCGCGAATATCTTGTGCAGGTTCGGACAGCGGATAGAGATCGCTTTTGATATCGAAAATGATCGGTTCATTGACCACACCACCCACGATGGCGGTGAGGATATCATCGACGATTTCTTGATACGGCCGTTCAATTAAAGTGACAGTTTCTTGATTCATAACGTTAGCCTCCTTCTAAAGAGAAGGGAAAGACGAGATTTAGCAGTGTGTCGGAAAAAATGGGGCGCAAATCAACATCTATATCGATTTGCCCACGGTAAGCACGATTGGTAGTCACATCCACGCGCAGCACTTCCGCCACACGCGGTTCTTGTGCCAGCGCTGGCAGCACATACATCTTGGCGCGATTGCGATTGCTGGGCGTGTTCGGTTCACCAATCAGGTCAAACAAGCGCGAGCCATATGCGGGATGCCCTAACTCGGTCAGTTCGCCGACGCGGGTCAGAAAACGCAGCAGCAAGGCCTGTTTTAGATTGTCTTCGGCTTGCAGCGTGCCCAAATCGACGCGCCCGGTCTCCAACCGTTCCGTGACGAATAAATCACGGCCAGGATGTAGATCGTTTTGTTTCCGTAAGTTACGCAAGAGCCGAATATCTGTGCCCCAACGTTTGTTTTCTTCACTCATAAGTGTGCCTTTCAATCAAATTTTTTTGAACCACAGAGAACACAGAGAACACTGAGTTTTTATATACGCTTACTCAAAATCCTCTGTGAGCTTCGTGCGCTCTGTGGTGAACTTTTTAATATCCAAACGTTCTATGGCGGCCATTGGTCATTGATGAACGGTGCCGCAGGCGGCCCTAAAATGGTAAGGATGCCGGGCGGCGTGGGTATGCGGTCGAATAGGCGCACTAACGCTTTGCCGCTGACACGCACACCACTGCTGGCGATCGGTCCAATCAACAGCGGATAAGGAATTCCTGATAATGAGTTGATCATCGTGCAGAGCGAGCCAGAGGTCGCCAAAGGCATGCCGTTTGCCAGGATGAAAGGCGGAAAAACGGCTACGATGGTCCCCATGTCGGGTGGGCCTGCTGCGCCTGGTGTAACCATCACCTGTGCGCCAATTGAAACGGGTGGTCCGGGCATAATAAACCTCTCTTGAGAACGCGGAATGTGGATTCTCGCGGCTCAAGTAATAGTTTGATCAAGGTGAAAATGAAGTGATTCCTTTGATCGCCACTTGCACACCTTGTAATGTGGCTGATAAATTACCTTTGAGGGTTGCTGCCAACCCCGCTTTGACATCCGCATTTAGCCCGCCTTCCAGCGTTGCGTTTAGGCCAGCTTTAATTTTGATGTTCTGCTGTGCATCCAACGTCATATTGCCATTGGCTTTGAGGGTCATATTGCCAGCCGCCTCGACAGTGATATCCCCGTCTTGATTCATGGTTATTTTGGTACGGCCGCTGACGACTGTGACTTTACCGCCGCTGTTGTTGGGTTGGTCGATGACCATTTCACTGTCGCCTGCTGTGGCGCGTACGGCTCCATCGCTGATGCGTACGGTGATTTGTGGCGGCATTTCGGCGATGATTTCACGCGGCTCTGAATTACCTTGCAGATTGCGGATAGCAGCCATGATCGATTTGTCATCTGCTTCGGCCAACGGCAATCGAAAAATGACCTCATTTGGATTGTTCAAGGGTGGTCGGTCGACATCGTTGTATAAACGGCCGATTACAATAGGCTGATTCACATCTCCTTTGTCAAAGGCCAACAGCACCAAATCGTTGATATTGGGAATGGCGACCGTGCCGATGTGGCCTGTGGCGATGGGCACGCGCTTAAGCAGCAAGCCGCTGTTTTTCAAGCGCACATCGCAGCCGTAATTGTCGTTGTCGCTGGCGTTGCTGTGCGGATAAACAGCTTCAACCACGCCCAACTCGGTGATGTGTAAAGCACGCATTTCATGCCGTATGATTTGTTGGAGGGTGTTGACAATGGTTGTCATGAAAAGTATGAATTATGAAGGATGAAGGATGAATCCTTCGTCCAACGTTGTGCGGCGTTGCCGCGTTTATGTTTATAAAGCGCGAAAGCCGATTTTGGTTGTAAATCCGGCGCTTTTGTCGATATGATGTCTGACGCTGCGAACTTGAAACTTTCTGTTCAGGTTGTCGTCGGGTACATTGCGTAATTGGATGGCGTCGCCGAGTTTGACCTGCGGTTGGCCGGTGCTGAGCAAAAAGCCGCGTAATTTGCGCCGCTGCAGCTGGGTAAACAGTGCATCAGCGGCAGTTTGGGCGGCGGTGGCGCTGCGTAAAGCAGGGCGTTCGAGCAGCATGACCGGGTTACCTGTACCAGCACTGCCTTTGAGCCCATCAAAATCTTTTGTGAGCCAGGCCCACGCTTCTTCTGCTTGACTGCCGCCAGGACTTTCACCCCAGGCTTCGACTTGAACGGCCGTTGCTGGCGCTGCCACCGTTTCTAATGCCACGATCTGTTTGCCATAATCGAAGATGTGTAAGGTTTTGCCATTGTGGAACTTCTCGAAGATCAGTTCGCCGTCGGCATTGATGTACAAGTCAAAGCCACACAGGTCGGCGAGGTCGTGCATATGCTCGTAGATAGGGCGACGGCCGTCGATCACATAAGCCGGAAACGTAATGCCATCCTCTGCATTGCCGACAGGAACCGCCGCTTGTTCCGCTAAAGCGGTCACAATTTGTCCAGCCGTTTTGGCTTCATAAGTCTGGTTAACAAAATTTGTCAGTAGAAGTTGTGCCGCGCTGTGACCATTGATACGACGTGTGGTGAGCGCATCCTGGCTGGTCAGAACCTGACCAACCATCACTTGCGTTAATTCATCATCGGCAAAGCCGAGTTCAATCTTGGCATCATCGTCACGCTGTGGCTGGAAGCCACCGACCTGACCGAGCACCAGCGTGAAGCTGTCGGCAGGTGTGTCGATGTCGAGATTGATGCTGATGGAAACGACCGTGCTTGCTTGCGGTTCGTCGGTCGTGTCTACTATCTTCTCACCAATCGTGAGTTTGTAAGCTGGATGCAATAACATGATTAGCGACTCTCTTATTTATGAATCAACATTAACTTCATCAAAACGGGTGCCAAACTCTGCGCGCAAGAAACCATCTGGGCCACTGCGTACAAATCCTTGGGTGGCATTGTCTACGGGTCGTTGCCGGGCATCGACAGCCTGAAAAACTTTATCCGAGACGAAACGATCTCCACTCGTACGCCGCAAAGTAACTGTGATGTTTTGCACTTCATCATTATCTTGTACGGAAGAGCGTGCCCCGCGGACGGCATTGAGCGCATTAATACGGCCGTATCCATACCATTGGCTGTGTCCAGTTGGCTGATATTGACCAATGGGGTTTGTATTGGCATTGTCTACTTTATCGGCCGTGGCTTCTAATACAAAGCGCACTTGTTCAGCCATTAAATCGGGAGCAATCGAAAGCATGAGACCCGTGACACCAGCGGCCAGAGGACAGGCTGATGAAGTGCCGCCAAATGTGCCCGTATAATTTGTTGCAGCACCAGCTGGATCGGTGCCAGATGAAGGTGGGTTATAGCCCGCTGCACCCATGCGGTCGGTGGTGAAAATTGCTAATGTGCTGCCATCTGGTGGGAGTCCGCTCCAAATAGAAGGTTGGGCTGAGGTGCCATCGCTGGGAGCGCACACGTCTACTTCGGGGCCAAAATCACTATAACCTGAGCGTACATTTTGATCATTAACTGCCGCAACGGCGATGACACGGTGATAGGATGCATATCCATCCAATGTGGCTGGCGCGGAAATGTGTTCGTTGCCATTGCCCGCAGCAAACAAGATGACACAACCGAGACCGTTACGGCCGTTTACAAATGCATAATCAATCGCGGCCTGCACAATGCCGGGCAAAGGGCCCGGCCCCCCATTATCGGTGGGCCCCCAACTATTGCTGATAACTGCTGCGCCATTATCGGCCGCAAAGCGAAATGCTTGCGATTCTGTCAGATTGCTCATGCCAGTTCCAAGCAGACGAATTCCCATAAGCCCACAAATTGGAGCCGCACCTGACACACCAATCGCATTATTACCAGCAGCAGTTGCTACGCCCGCAGCGGCCGTACCATGCGCATCACCAGGTCCAGGACGCGGATCATTATCCCCACCGACAAGGTCCAGGCCGGGTACAATTTTGCCAGCAGTCGCGAAATCTTCGTGGTCGGTGTCCAAGCCATCGTCAACAATCGCGATGACAATGCTTTGATCTCCGCGTGTGATGTCCCAGGCCGCTTCAGCTTGAATGCGCGGTAAATGCCATTGTTGGGCAAAAAGCGGGTCATTTGTTACGAATTTTGGCGCGGGCAAATGAATGAAATTGGGTTCAGCATATTCTACTAAGCCTGATTCAAAATAGCGGTTGGCGGTTGCCAGAGTGTTGCTTTCCGCTGGATTTTGCACGCGCATTAAAAATGTATTAGGCACAAAATCGATCTCTTCTACGATTTCAACCTTGTTGGCACTGTTTAATGCGGCTATTTCAGCAGGGGAAACATGCGGTTTGAAGGCGGCGATAAATTCATCGGTGACAATTAATGGGGTTGTGCCGCGCAAATAAACCGGACGTGTATAGGCTACTTGTTCGCTTTGATTGATGCGGTTGGCGAATGATTCAATTGATGCGCGTGCGGTGGGGTTGCGTTTATAGACAACAATATTACGTTCTGAAAGCTCGCGACTGCTAACCATTTTTTCCAGCGTTTCATCACCGCGCACGATTTTTTCCAGGTCTTTTTCTGGTGATGTTTCTTTGTAGGCAATAACCAATGAATCAGAGGTTGGTTCCAATATCACGGGTTGCCCATTTGTGGAGTAATAATAATTTGTTGTCATACCATTACCTGCTGTCCATTACCTAATGTCTGATCAGAAAACTTTTTAGCTTGATCGTTATTTCGTCGCCGGAAATACCGGGTATATCTGCACGTAGACGGAAATCATCGCCCCAATTAACGGTATCTAATGTTTGGGTTACATCTGCGGCATCCACAAATTCGAGCGAAACGGCCGTTAAGGAAACAACAACTTTGAAATCTGATGATCCATCGAGCCGTTTGCATGTAACTGACCCTTTTGCTGATTCGGGCGGGGCTTCCACTGGTCTGGCGGATACCGCCTCTTGAAGCTCAAGCGTAAATACGCCAATGCGTTTGGGGTTTTGGGGGTAGCCGATATTGCCGCTGCTGTCGGTAAAGTTGCCATCAGCATCGGTACGGCCGAATATCGGACGACCCCGATCTGTCCCCGACGGCCGTTCCCCGTTCATAAATTCGCCATCAGGGGCGATGAGTACATATTCTTTTTTGGCATAGGGGCTGCCATCGTCGTAGGTGATACGGCCGTTGACTATGATCGTGTCCGTTTCGAGCGGCTGACGTTCCCAGCGCTCATCTTCGGGCGGCTGCGTGCATTGTTGTTTGCGTTTGATGCCAGGATGGGGTTTGACGAAACAGTTTGGTATTTCGTTTTTGCCGCCCAGACACCATTTATCATATTTCAACACCGGCATGCTCAGCGTGTGCGGTTCCGGGATTTTGACATCCTGTTGGAAACTGTCATCGGGTACAAATAAAAATTCGGTACGTCGATTGGGCCGCCAGGCGTCTTCAGTATCTCTAAGCGGGTCTAATTCACCCGCACCCAACCAGCGCACCTTGCCGCCGTCACAATCATCTTTGACATTGGGCAGTAGTTGGTCGGGATTGACGGTGAGCGCATCCCGCTTGATATATTCACGAATCAATACCGGCCAGGATTGGTCGCCCATCTGGCCATCGACGCTTAAATTGTTATCCGCTTGAAAGGCACGCACGGCTTCATCGGTGGGGGTGTCGTGACTGTCTTTGATGACTCCTGAGTAATAGCCCAGGTCGAACAGCATGAGCTGGTATTGACGCACGCCCCAGGTGTCGTTGACAGTTTTGGTTATGCCGGTTGTGCGTGTTTTGCGCAGTTCGTCCCATTCGGAAACGGCCGTGTTCAAATCGGTGCCAGTTGTTAAGTAAGCATAAGCTCCACGAGCGCGGCGTTCGGCCAGGGATTGGTTGTAATCGTCACCACCGACAAGATCTGTGTGCCCCAGGATTAATAATTTTTTGTCAGGATTCTTTTGCAGGTGCTCGGCCACTTGGCGCATAACTGGACGCATACAAGGTTCAATAAAAGCTTTGTCGAACCAATAATGGATGCCCACATAGTGTGCGATTTTTGCGCCTTGGCGCAGATAAATCGTTACTTTTTCGGTTTTACCCACCTCAACTTGACCTGGCGCAGACCCTGTCATGCTGTCTGGTGCGGCCGTTGTGGCCTTAACCGTGTAACTACCTGGCCGAAAATCGGATACTTCCCACACATTCCCGGCTGGTGTGCGCTTGGAGTTGGGAATTGTTGTTTGAAAAGTTGACTCATTATCAAACAGTTCGATGAGCGTGTTATCGTGGTTGAACGTGGGCTGTCCTTCAACGATGACTTCGACAATCAGGTTGGCGACCTCAGGCGGCGGTGGTGGTGGGGGCGGCGGTGGTGGTGGAATTTTGCGTTTTGGTGGCGTGGCCGGGATATATTCACGCAGTGTAAAGGCATATTCAAAGCGGGAAGGTTTGCCTGCCAATTCAC
This sequence comes from uncultured Ardenticatenaceae bacterium, assembly GCA_964350725.1. Lineage (GTDB taxonomy): Bacteria > Chloroflexota > Anaerolineae > Promineifilales > Promineifilaceae > JAACFF01. Next base: position 9,773 of record CAYGMR010000004.1, read on the forward strand.
GCACACCCATCTCTTCGATGAGCACTTGATCGATGTGTGTCGCGGTGGCGATGTCAGCGACAAAGGAAACAGGTGCGGCCGAACGAAACTTTGAACGCAGGTTCTTGAGCCCATCCGCGACTTCAGCGCCAGTCAAGACACCAACCAGCGTCATCTGGCTGGCACGCCGTCCCAGGCCCTGGAAGAAATCACCTTCCAGGGCAGGGATGCTGTGTTGTGTCCATACCTGATCGCCATCGACTTCGATGGTTTGTACCTGTTGCAGCTCAAGATCATCGAGCATCGGCCGTACCATAATTCGTTATCCTTGCTTGCGTCTTGGGCGAGACTGGCGGGGGAATACGCCTTTCTGCACGGCTGGCTAATTTCCCGCTAGTCCCGCCCCTACCATTTATTTATGCTGGTTTGAGTGAATTCAGATGCGCGACAATGGCATCAACACATTCCAAAATTGCCGCTTTCACATCATCTAAGCCGGACAGACTGCCAACTACGTCGGCGACGCCCAACACTTCATTAATGGTGTCGGCTTCATCGGGCAGCAAATTCTTCGCTGATTCGAGAAAACCTTTGACCTTGTCAACGAACTCAGTCGCTTCTTCGAGTCCTGGAATTGCATTGACATCCAGTTTCTCGATTTCGGCTTTGAGCTTGTTCATCAACTCAACCAACTTGTCGATCAGTTCAGTTACTTGTGGGATCAACGAGGCGATGGCTTGAATAGCCGGTTGAATGGTCGCTACGTTGTCATCCAGAAATGTTTTGAAATCTTGTAATACATCATTTAGTTCTTGGAATAAATTTTCAGCTTCACTCACGAGATTTTCTCCTTAATAAAGGTAAGGTGATTTTGTGAATCGTCACCGATTTGCAAAATCGAGCCACTGTTTTTACGTGCCGCCGACGATTTGGTTGAACGCTTGCAGACGGCCGAGCAGATCGGTTAAAGGGGTTACAAAACGTTCTAGGCCAGTGGCAAAGTCGAGTCCAATGTCCAGGCCGTCGAGCAGGTCGTCCATGAGCCCGTCTGCGTCACCGAGAATGTCCGCCTCTAAAAATGAACTGTCTTCTGGTTCGACTGGTTCGATATATTCGCGTAAGGTGACGACATAGCTGTAGCGATCCGGCTTACCGGCTAGTTCTTGCCACTGTAAATCGTCGATGATCATTTGTTCGATTTCGGCATCGGCGACAATATCGGCTATGAAAGGTACAGGCTGCGCAGCCCTATGTTTTTGTTCCAGGGTTTCCACAAATTCGAGCGCATCGGGGCCGGTTTTTACGCCCCACAAGGCCAAATGTATAGGGCGACGACCCAGATTTTGCAGCAGGCTGCCGTCCATACCCGGGGGCTTGTGTTCGGCCAACATGCGCCTGTCGTAGGTTGTGATTTCTTGCACTTGTGGCAGTTCAATATCGTCTAACATAGGCTGCATGGCACTGGTTCTCCACGGTTTTTTGCCACGGATTACCACGGATGGACACGGATTTTTTTATCTGTGTTAATCTGTGAAAATCTGTGGCCGTATGATTACACATCAATCCCGAAGCGACGTGATTCTTCGTCGAGGATTTGTTTGATCTTGACGGCTAAAGCGTCCAGGTTTTCTGGATCTGCATCAGCCTCGGCGCGGGCGCTTTGGTGTACACTTTGGTGTACAACGGCCGTTGCTAAGGGCATCTCTGGTGTCGCTGGATTTTGCTGGGCTTGTAACGGTGGCAACTTTGCCGCCATTTGAGGTGGCGCGACATGTGGTTCGTTACTTCTATGCCCCGTTTCTCGATTTTCGAGTGCATCCCAGGCAGCAAACGCTTGTGTTTGCCCAAACGCTTGTGTTTGCCCAAACGCTTGTGTTTGCTGGCTTTTGCTTTGGAGTCGAGTTGATTGCGGCATTGCTTTTGGTTTTGCAGGTGCAGTTTGCTTGTTTACGGGCAACGGCTGTTTTGCTTGAAACAACTGGTTTGCTGGCGAAGAGTTTTGTTCAGTTTCATTACCTCCCACAAGCGTGGCCTCGTTTGCCGCCGTGCGTGTTGCTTCCGCATGATTTGCCGAGGATTGCTGTGAGCTGGTTGTTAAGGCTTTTAGGTGATTGGTAGAGACGGATTGCCCGGCAAGCTGCTGCAGCCACGCTGCTTCAATTACATTTTTGGTGTTGTTTGAAGGTTTTGGTCTGTCAGCTAACGGCCGTTTCCCGTGTTCAACGTCTGAGTCAAATTCAGGTTCAGTCGCAGCGGACACTTGTTTGTTTTCTGGCAAGGCCTTGGCAGCTTTGCTGTGGTTTGATGCAGACCTTGTGCCAGGTTGATTAGACATGGCAGCCTGCGTGAGCCGTTTAGATGCTTTGCCGGCGACTGCTTTGCGCCAGGCTTGTGTGTTTTTTTTGTCGGCTATTTTGCGTTTTGAAACGGCCGTTTTTGAATCCAGTGATGTAGTCGTCTCAATAAATCGTTTAGCCGCTGGCGAATTCTCGGCAGCTTGGCTGTGGGTTGGTTTGGGCTGAACCGTCGTTTTTGTTAGCTGCTGCAAGAAGCCACGGTTGACCTTGGGCGGGTTTGCCAATACGGCCGTTGCTCGTTCAGCTTGTTGTTGTTTGTGTTTAGCAGCTGGAGCCACAATAGGTTTTTTGTCCAGATTTGGCGTTTGCTGCCTTCCCTTGCGTTTAACCGATTCGCCTTGTTGGGCTTCTACTGCTTCTGGAGGCGGAGCGTTGACAAGCTCTGCTAAACAAGTACCCCACAGTGGTTGCCTTTGAAGTTGCAGCGGACTTGGTTTGACTGCATCGAATACCCAGTTGCAGGCTCTTTCTAGGTTGTCTTGTTTTTGCACGCTGCGTGAAAAATCACGCTGCCAACAAGCGGGAGCACGCCCGCCAGCAAAAATATTTGGTTGTTTGACAGTCAGCTTGGGCAACGTCGCCATCAGTTTTCCCCATTGCGTTGGATCATTTCCAAATAGAGCAAAATCTGGCCAATGGTCATGCCGCTGACTTCTTCCGGTGTCCAGCCAAACTCCTTGGCCAAAACAAAACAAGCGCGTGCCAATGGTGCTTGCACCATTTCTTCCAGGGCATCACGGGGTGTGCTGATGCCGCTCACGGCGTTGATGCGTTCGACGATGAAGCGTGCTAATCCGGCTGGAAGCTGTGATACTTGCTCGAACTTCAATGACGGTTCAACCAGAGATTGTTGAATCATCAATGCGGCCGACAGCGAATCGTCATCACGCGCCGCTTTGCTGATACGCTGCAACGCTTGCACGGTCAGGGGTTTTATGATGATTTGGGTGGTTTCAACTGCACGGCCGTTGCTGCCTAACAAATCGGTCGGAATATCAACCGTATGTGTCATGGCACCCCCAGCCAGCAGTTCTTCTGCCGTAATTGTCATGGATCGTGCTCCAAAGATGCGTTTTCTGAGGACGGAGGACGAAAGACGACGGACGGAGCTAAGCGGTCGTTCGTCCTTCACCCTCCTTCAAAATCATAAGTTGCTAAAAGATAATCCTTAAGCCTCTGCTGGTGCGCCAAAGTTTTCTGGGACTTGGGCTACAGCGTCACCACCACCTGGGGGCGCTTCACGGTCGAGGACGCTGATCGTGAGTGCCTGGAAGGTCGTGTTTTCGAGTACGAAATCATCCTCAGGCATGGCATAAGCCCAATTTTGGAACTTGACACCTTTTAATTCGAGCGTAGCTGTGTTGCCAGGAACTGCCGGATCGTTGAGCTGCACACTCATATTAAACGTGGGCTGCACATAGGGTTCTGCGACCTGAGTTGGTCCTGCCCCGCGACCGAGCAATAGTTCCAAAAGCGCGCCGTTGATGTAAGCGCGATTGACTTTGCCGCTGATCCAAATATTGCCTGGATGCAGAGATGTCGCATGACGACGGCCGATTTCGTGGAATGCCTCTAGATCAGTTTGTACACAGATTTCGATGCCCGTCACGCGGCCCACTGTCGTCAATTCATAGGTGTCCATGACTGCCTTAGCATCTTGCCCTTCAGGTGTATCTTCGTTTGCCAGAGTTAACGTGCCGTTGGCACCGGTATAAATATTTGTCATTGCCATGATATATTGTCTCCTACTCTAAGAACATGGTGACTTTGATGAAGTCAATGCTAAAGACTGGTCGCAAGACAATCGTGACACGGGCGATACCCTTGCGTTGTTCATCACGGGTTGCCGAAACGTCCAATTCGTAGCTGATAAGCATTTCGTCTTCAACCATTTCGGCTAGAAAACTATTGATGGTGGCACGCATTGCGCCGCGCACACGGTCATTGTTGAGCATACCAATATAAGGGTCTGCTGCTGAACGCACGCCATATTTCGCAAAATCGACAATGCGGCGGGTGGTGATTTGATGCCAGGCTGTGTTTGCGGATGTGGTGATGCCTTTGACGACCTTATAACCGAGCTTGTTTTGTAAAACCAATACGTTGGCGCTGACCAATTGGGTTAACTCCGCATTGGTGTAATCTTCTTGCAAGCCGGCCACGGGCAAGGGTTTGTTTGTTAAGCTGACATGGGGCGAATAACTGGCAAGCAGTCCAGCAACGGCCGCTGCTGCATAAGCACCGGGCAGGGTAGCCCGATCTTCTGCGGCCGCATCATTGGCTTCAATGCCGGGTGCCACAAAAACGACCCGATCACTGTTGAGCGTATGGGCACGTACATCCTCGAAATCATCCGCGTAGGCACTGCCGATAATGCCGATGCGTTCACGTTTGTTCACATCAGACGAGGCGGCTTTGCAATGTGCGGCCAAATCCGCACCGCTGCTGGTGTGGTCTTGTCCGGCAGCCACAATGATATGGGCATCTTTGGACATTAACAGATCCATGCCTGCCTTATAATCAGAGGCTGAGACGCCTGCGCCGTTTGCGCCACCAGTTAAGGGGAAAAAGTCAAAGGCATCGGCAAATTTTGTGGGTAGTTCGGCGGCGTTGGCATCGGCTGTGGCTGTCGCCAGCGTTGACGACTTGTTGATGTCTGCAACCAAATCGTTGCCATTGGCGGCGATGTAGACTTCTTCTGCTGTGCCTGCTTGCAGCGTGACTTTGACGCTGTCGTTCAGATGCACAACATAAGAGGCGATGACTTCATCGGCGGCTGCGGGTGCTTCACTGGCTTCAAAAGTTAACGCACCTGTTGCCGTATTGACCTGTACCTGTCCTGTGCCAGGCGCACCAGTGTAGATGATTGCAAAGGGGACTTCGCGCTGTTCGGCATCGACAAAAACAGAAATTTTGTTGCGTACACTTTCGACAATTGTTGTGTAATCCAGGCTGACGGCGGCGCCACCGGGATGGGTTTCGTCGCTGATATAACTGTGGGCATCGGCATCTGTGATGTTGACTTGGATGTCGTTGCCCCATGCGCCGGGTGATTGGGCGGCTATTGTCAGACATGGCCCTGTTGTAGAATTGACTTGCAAATCTGCTGTGTCTTCATTGTCGCCAATACGCACCGCGTAAACGGCCGTTGCGCCATGTGTAAATGCTTGCTCCAGCGCTCGCACTAAAGTAAGCTCGCTGCCAGGACTGTCTGCATCCCAGGCATCATAATCGCCGAAGACATCACGGGCTTCAGTGTAGGTGCTCAGCAAGACGGGTACATGCATCGGCCCTTTTGCGGCTGTACCTACCATGCCAATATTGTTTACCGATATACGACCGGGCACAATCAGACCTTCGGGGCGTACCTCAATATAGGTACCTGGTAAAATCATTTCGGACATCGTCGTCCTCCTTGTGAGTTGAAAAGCTGGTCAGCTTGTCAGCCGCTCAGCTTGTCAGCCGGTTGAGGATTGGCTGACATTGTTAGTTAAAATAAGCAAAAGAAGTAAGTCTAATAAATGACTGAAGTGCTGATTCGCTGAAATGCTGAAGTGCTAATCAGCCTGCCTGGATATAAATGACAGCAGTTTGATCGAATGTTGGATCTGTGCTGTCGGGATCGTAGATAAGGGTTAACTGGTCTGTAGGGTTGGGCAGCGAGATGGGGGTGGAGAATGCCAATAGACCAGGGGTGTAACTGTCAAGATCACTGTCTTCATCCCAGTCCCCTAATTCAATGGGATCGTCGGTGATGGTGATGGCGGCTAGAAAATCAGTGAAGGTTGCAAATGTGACTTGTGCGTTGTTTTCTGGGGTGTTTGGGTCGGTTACGGCCGTTACAAACTGCGCCAAATCTGGGAAAACAACGGGTGGATTTAGGGCATCTGTGTGGGTGCGCAGCAAACGGACTGGGCCGCTGGGTGGGGCGGCTGGCACAAAGGTCAGCGTAGAAAAGTGATGGACTGTTTGTTGTCCATGGATTGCCAAGATGGGTACACTCTCTTGATCCCAACGTACCATTTTATCGGTGACAACGGCCGTTTCGCGGTCTGGTGAATCCAATGCTTCCGGGTCTGCATGGATCGGGATTTGGGCAATCAAGCTTTGTGCCGCGTCGGCATCAATATAGGGATATTCATACAGCAGCCTATATTCGGCTGTGCGCCGCCAACCAGATAAAGATTGAATATGTTCGGCGACTGCTGATTGGGTAGCCGCAAAGCGTAAGAATCTGGCGGTGGGCATGCTGCTGGCTGGGTCAGGTGCCAACAAACCTGCTTTTGCATCTAATAATTGAGCGTGTAAGGTATCGACGGCCGTGTCCACATCGTTGGGTGTTTGTGCCCACAATTGAAAGCGGATGTCGGCTGCAAGCCGGCCTGCTTTTAAGGCGAAAGCAAAGTGGCTCAGTCGTTCTTGCCCGATATGGTTGCCTAAACCGGTTGGTACTTCTTTGGCTGTGATGAAAGAAATATTGGCAGCGGGCAGCGAGCCGGGTGATGTCGGTAGAAAGGGGGTTAATCTTTCACGAATTTGATTGAGGACGGCTTCTTGTGTGGGCGCACCATGGGGGATTGCAGCAACGGCCGTTGCTGCAAAACGCTCCATAACGGACGGTTGCTCAGCAGGGTTGGGCGCCGCCTCCATACCTGTGGCAGGCACAGGTTCAACTTCTGTATGCGGCTGTATTATGAAAGAGAAAAGAGAACTCACGGTTTAATCCTTGCTTGATTTTCGGTAGGTTTGGGCTCGTTGAGAAAACGACTTATAAACGGATCGATTTCATTGATCTGTTCGATATAACGTTTTTTGCCACTAAGCACATGTGTGATGTGACCACGCCATTTAGCCGCATTGCTTTTTTCGGCGGGGTCTTCTTGCCAAAGTCGAATAACGAATGAATGCACATTAGTTTCAAAAGGTTTCATAATGCCACGGAACTAAGTAATGACTTAGATGAACAGGAATCCAAATCTAAAATCAAAGCGGCTTAGAGCATAACATACGGCCGTTCTGGGTACGTTGTCACACCGTATCTTTTTGCGTTCTTGTTGGATTTTGGGGGTTAGGTTTTAGATTTTGGGGTTAGGTTTGGTTGAGGCTGTTCCCAAAAATAAATAATCCAGTTGCAGGTAGCGCGATTTGGTAAATCGCAGCGGAACGAACGGCTGAAGCCGCCACTACAAACCAACGGATTATTTATGCCTACATGTACTGGTTAATGCCAATTCGACCCATCTCGCGGATCATTATTTTCTTGTACTGGCCTAAATATTGTTTAAGAGGGTTTCTGCAACTTGAATACCGTGCTGAATTTCTGCTTGCACATGCCACAATTCTTGTTGCAATTTTTGCAGATTTTTGAGCGATTCGTTTAGGGGGTAGATAGTTTCGGAGGATTTGGTTTGGAGAGAAAATAATGCTGAAGGTAATGTTTCCAGTTGATCTGCTTGAATTTGTTTATAGAGTTCAAGCGTATGTTTAGAGGGATTGACACCCAGTTCTTTTTGTAGGATCGCTGCACATTGCTGATATTGACGCAATGCCTCTGTACGATTGTTGGCTAAATAATGCAGCCGCATCAAACGTCGATGGGTGCATTCGCGTGCCTGATCATAGCGCAATATCTGTAACCCATAAATCAAACCCTCTTCAAACGCGTTGTTGGCCGTGCAATAATCCATTAACTTATCGAGCATAATCAGATACATATGCCGCAAGCGTGTGCGTTCAAGCAAACAATAATCTTGGTAGCTGCATTCGAGTAAATCGCCATGGAATAAATCCACGGTTTTACGTAATTCGTGCACGACAGCGGGTTCTAACTGCCAACCCGGAATATCTTTAACCACGGTGAACATATTTTCAAATTCGGTTACGTCTAGCCAGAAATCAGCCTCTGGGTTGATCTGAACCCATTCAGAATCAATTTGGAGGATGGTGCCGTTTGTATCTTGTTCATACTTACTCAACTCCCGCTGAATTTGCCATAGTGCTTTGCGTAAATACCCTTTTGCTTGGGTCGGCGTGACATTGTCCCATAATAAATTAGCTAAAACTTCGCGTGAATGCGGCCGATCCTGGAAAAGCAGCAGATGACAGAATAAAGCCTGCACCTTTTGTCCATCAAACGCATGAATAGAACCGTTCCCATATTGAACGCGAAATTTTCCGAATAGAAATAATCGTAGCTTTTTCATTACAGTGAATACAAGACCCCGGCGTTTTTGTTCTACCAGAGAGGAAAGTTGACAAATCTACTTTTCGCCAATGTTCGGGACTTTAGAAAGCTGCGAAGAAAAATTGTCGGTGTAGATGGATTGAATGCAGAGATGAATCGACAAAATGCGTCACGAAAAGCAACACCGAAGGAGCTACCGCAGGTGACCCATATCCTAGTTTTCCAGGATGAACGTCAAAAACGAATTCTTTATGCTACTTACAAAGCAAAGAAATCGATTAATTATGCATTTTGTACCCAAGCCAGCAAGCTAACGATGTTATGTTCTATGCTGGGGAACTAGACTAGGCTGCATCATATCATATGTGTATAGGGTTTGTGGGAATTTGCTAATTATGCATTAATTGCCTTTTGCATACTTGTGTTGTTCTCGGAAGGAAAATGACATATGCTTTTGTTGGTGCATTATGCAGTGTAAGCGCTGCAAGACGCTTAAAATTACGATGAGGAGAATCACGTTTTGCAAAAAATCCCTTTTTATGTGTTAGATGGCAATGGGCCAATCGTGCATTTTGCCCATGCGAATGCGTATCCCCCTGCATCTTATCAACAAATGCTGAGCGTATTGAGTGCTGATTATCATGTTGAGGCGATGTATCTACGGCCGTTATGGCCAAACAGCCAGCCAGAAGAGATGCGCAATTGGGATGTGATTGCGGATGATCTGATTTGTTTTTTGGAACAACAAGAATACGAGCAGATCGTTGGGGTAGGCCATTCCCTGGGGGCCGTAGCAACCATGTTTGCGGCGCTCAAGCGGCCAGATTTGTTTCGGGCGTTGGTATTAATTGAGCCAGTTTTCTTGCCACCAAATTTGTTGCAGATGGCAGCGGCTAACCCGGTTGCCGCTGAGAATATGCCGTTTGTGGAAGTGGCACGCCGCCGCCGCTACCAATGGCCCGACCGACAAGCTGCGTTTGAGCATTTTCGCAGCAAAAAAGTGTTCGGCCGTTGGTCGGATGACGTCTTATGGGATTATGTTCGGGCGGGGTTGCGAGACGCCGAGGATGGGGGTGTCACGCTGGTATATACACGCGAATGGGAGGCTCGGTTTTACGGCCGTCCACCGCTGACAGTGTGGCAAGATATTCCACGCATTACACAGCCGACTTTGGCCTTTCGTGGCAGTGAGTCGGATACGCTTTTTCCAGATGCGTGGCAGTTGTGGCAAGAAGCACAACCTGATGCGACTTTTGTGGAATTTTCTGGTGTAGGGCATATGCTGCCGATGGAACGGCCGTTGCTGTTAGCACAACACATCCGCGACTTTATACACAACCTTTAACAAGCGTGGCAGCTGGATTGTGGATTGCGAAATATATTCCGCAATCCACATTAAATATTTTTGCAATGGCAGAGAGTCTATTCTTCAGCAGCACTTTCCGTGTCGTCAACAGCATTGTCAGCATTATCTTCTGAGTCATCAGCCGCGCTGTCTGCCGTATTTTTTGTATCGTCATCAACAGCGTTTATCTCGGCTATGGTCTCAGCAGATAAAGTGTAGCTGACCGCCTCCCCACCCAGGAAGCCAAGTTTGTCATGTATAGGCATTATGTCATGCGTATTTGTCATGATCGCCAGAGCCGCCCCGCCATCCTTTAGATGTTCTTCAAGACGTGCTCTCTCGGCATCGTCCATACCAAGTTTTTTATGGAAAAATGCACCTGCTATTGCGCCCGCTGTCAGACCAACGACGGCACCGCCAATGAGGCCAACGCCGCCAGTAAGAATGCCAGCGACTGCACCTATTGCTGTACCCCATTTGGCACCACTGCCTGTGGCATGTTCACCGACTTTGTGGGTTTTGAGTTTCCCTTTTTTGTCCATTGTGAGAATCCCGATTGCGCCAAGATCGATCCTGCCTAAATCCTTGTCCCATTCTTTAATGGCATCGGCGGCTTCTTTGGCCGCTTCTTCACTTGCGAAGTAAGCAATACTTAGATTGTTTTTTTCGTCTGACATTTTCTATCTCCTATGTTTGCGATCAATTGACCATTGACGCATTAATGAAACTATGTGTGACGGTTACTGTTTCAACGCGATGTTGTTGAATTGCAATTACAAATAGATTATTCGATCTGTTTGTGTCCTTGTCAAATTCTGTGTCGCCTATGTTCCCTTCAAAAATAGACAACGGCCGTTACGCCCCGAGTCGCTTTAAATTTATTAACACCCGGTTTAACTCATAATGAGTTGCTAAAACATGTTCTTCTAGGAGTGAAAAGGCCTGTGCATAGTTGCGCTTTGCAGTTGATTTGTCCCCGTGGGTTTCGTGCCATTCCCCCATGCGGATGAGCGTAACGGCCGTTTTGGGATGTTGTCCTGCGTGGTTGTGCTGCCAAATCAACAGCGCTTTCTCCAAATAATCACGAGCGCTTTCTGCTTCACCGAGTTGCGACAGCACATCCGCCAAATAAGAGAGTGTAACGGCCGTTTGTTCGTTTTCGAGGCCATGGGCTGCTTGTATGTTGATGCCGCGCTCCAAATAAGCACGTGCTTGCTCAGGATTGCCAGAGCTTTGCACAAAAAAACCCAGTTGTGTCAATGGCGCGACCAGGTGTGGATGATTCACGCCGTGTAGGTTCTCACGAATTGCAAGCGATTGTTGCAGGGTGGCAACGGCCTTTGTATGCTGCCCCAAAAAGCCTAAAGTCGTGCCGACATTTTCCAATGTTTCGGCCGTTTGCATATGGTTTAAACCCAGACGTTTTTCCTGCGCGGCCAAGGTTTTTTGATGATATTCATAGGCCAGCGCATAATCCCCCATCAGCAAATGAATTGTGCCGATGCTGCTCCAGGCAATCAGAATGGCCGGATGTTCAGCGGGCCAAATTTGTTCACGGATATCGAGAGATTGCTCACAGTAGGTGAGTGCTCTTTTATAAGCGCCTTGTCGAATGTAGGTTAGGCCTAAATTATTCAAGATGCGGGCAATGTCCTGATGTTCTGGCGGCAATATCGTGGCATAAATGGCAAGAATACGTTGATAATGGGCAACGGCCGTATCATAGTCGCCTGTGCGGGAATAGAGAATCGCCAGATTGTTGAGGCTGTGAGCTGTCTTAGGGTGATTGGTGCCGTAAACTTGCTCATAGATCGCAAACGCACGCTTGTAATACGGCCACGCTGCTGCATCAGAATCTGATTTCCAGGTCACGGTACCCAAGGTCATCAAAATATCGGCTGTTTTGGATTGGTCACCCTGGTCGTGTTTATCGCACAATGTTAACGCTTGTTGCAAATGAGGCAGGGCGCGGACAAGCTCACCTTTATGTGCCAGGTGGCGACCCCAGGCATGTAGTAATTGGGGCGCTCTCTCAATATCGTGGGCTTGCGCCATTTTCATGACGTAACGCACATGTGCCGGCGCCACCGGTAACTGATCAATAAAAAATTCAGTTTCCCATTGTTCCCAAATAAGCTGCCAAATGTGTTCGGCAACGGCCGTTTGCGCGGCAGGGATTTGTGCCAAATTTTGTTCCGCAAAAGCGGCTACCAAACGGTGAATGGTAACCGTTTGCACGCCTTTTACTTCCAAAAAACCTAAACTGATTAAGCGAGCTAGGCCATCCTCTGCTAGTAACAAGGTTAGTGTGTCAGCATCTTTTGCAACGGCCGTTGCTAATAAAATTGTATGTGGAATGGGTTCGCTGGGCGCAAATTGAGCTGCATGAGCTAGCAATTTTAACGCCATGGCACCAATTTCATCACTGGCATTTAGCTGCTGCAGACTGACAGTAAAGGTACGTGCCACATTTAATTCATGGCCTGTTGGCGAAAAATTAGCGCCGTGTCCTTGTAATGAGGGATGGCGTAACAAGTTCTTATCGCGTAATTGGCACAGATATTGTTCTGTTGATACTTGCTGATAACGATGTAAAAAACTGCCAGCTAAATGCAGCGCCAGCGGCAAGTATCCCAACTCAACAGCAATATTTTCTGCCTCATTGATGGATATATGCGCGACTAAATTTTGCAGCAAATGGATACTTTCAGATACTTCGAGTACAGGCAATGTACATTCAGTAACTTGCAATTCATGTGCCCAATTCGCACGACGGGTGGTCAATAATACGGCACAACCACCTGTGACAGGCCACCATTTTGTCAGTAACTCATGTGTTTCGCAGTTGTCGAAAATAAGCAAGCGCGGCACTGGTGCCTGCCATGCTTTGAGCACGCGGCCAACTTTGTCACCCTGCGTCAAATTGTCAGCTTCGCTATACAGTCCCATGCCGCGCTCACTGCCAATGGCGGCCACTTCTTCGACCACATTGGCCGCATCAGCAAAGCTGAGCCAGTAGACACCGCCAGGATAGTAACGGCCGTAGCGATAAGCAAATTCAACCGCCAGTTGTGTTTTACCCAGACCGCCCATACCTGATATGGCGACCACAGGCGGAGCACTTTGTTCAGTTTGCAGCAAGATGGACGCGATCTTCTGTAACGCTTTCTCACGACCTACAAAAGCATGGTTACGCCGGTATGGGAGGATCGCCTGGGGTGGCAGTGGGCCTGGTGGGGAGGGTTCGTTGGGGTTGAATGTGGGCGTAACGGCCGTAGCTGTGGCTAACTGTTTTTCTAAAGTTTGGGCTAGTGTGGTAACGGCCGTGTTCGGCTTGACGCCTAATGTTTCCCACAATAGATCGCAGCAAACAGCATACTGCTCCAAAGCGGCTTTGACCTGTCCATCGGCCGCCAGCAGCTGCATTAATTGAGCATGAGCTTGTTCATCGAGCGGATCAATTTGCAGCCAATGGCGCGTCAGACTGATGCCCGTTTGCCATTGTGCCTCAGTTTCATAATAGGCAGCCAATTGACGTAAGGCATCTAACACCTGGCGTCGCAAATATTCTTGTTCTATCAACAGCCATTCGTTGAAACGTGGCGCATCCGGCAGATAAAAGGTGCCTAACAAATCCCCTTTATATAGACGCAGCGCAGTATCGATTGTGGCTGGGTTATCAGCAGCCAATCCATTGCGCAAGGTCAACAAATCAATAAAACTGTTTGCCGTTGGTTGGAAAGCAATCGTTTGGCGGGTGATTTGTAATTCAGGCACCCATTTGCGAATACGTGAAAGCAGGGAACGTAAATTTCTGAGGGCTTGGCGTGTTGAGGAAGCATCCCATAATAAATCGGCAACCCCTTCTCGCGATTGCACTTGATCCGTCACAATCAAGTAAGCAACCACAGCCAACCCCATTGGACTTTGCATGATCGCCGAGGGTTTTGTGTCGGTTTTTATATCTAACGTGCCGAGCAGCTTAAAATGCTGTGTCATTTTCCTACAAAGTTCCGTGTGACGTTTGTATGACGTTTGTTTGTTACACTACCAAAATGAAGCGTGATTATCAGGCATATTTACTTCGTTTTCAACGCAATCAACCACAAACTCATTGGCGAGTCATGTTAAAAGATGCTACCAGTGGCGAAGTGTACCACTTTGCGCAAGAAAGGGATGCTTTTCGTTTTTTGCTACAAAAGTTAGCTGGTGATCCGCCTTTCGAAAATGATGGCGAGATCGAATCATGACTAATAATATCATTTTTAATACATGACAGCCGTGGTTTTGTCACCACTGACTTGGATGATGTTTTGCCCAACTACTTTTTTATCAATCGTGAGACCTGCACAGGCGGGATAAGTATCTACGTTTTTGCCAAGCAGTGTTTTGGGAAAAACGTAATACCTTACCAGTGAGATCCCCTTCGACCGTGCTCAGGACATGCCCTTCGACCGTGCTCAGGACATGCTTGCATGGCATACAAGCATTTTCCGACACGAATTACACTAATTATATTTGTGAAATTCGTGCCATTCGTGTCAGAATCTTTTCTGGTTTATCCAGATTAGGTTATATACCTATCAAGATTTTATTTGCTTTTGCTTGAATAGATTCTGGTATTTTGTCTGCTAGCAGATTTTGTGCCAACTGGGTGGCGACTGTTGTTTGTTGTCTTGCCACAGCCACTTGTGCCAGACCCAATTGCGCTTCCCAGCGAATCGTTTGTGCGCCAATGGAATCGGTTACATCAATAGTTTGTTCATAATACGAGTGGGCCTCGTCATAATTGCCATGTTGGAACGCCACATCTCCCAACCCTTTCAACGCAAGGGCTTCATTAATGCGGTCGCCAATACTGGCAAAAAGTGACAAACTTTCGCGAAAACGGGTATCGGCCAAATGGTATTGCGCCTGTTCATACGCCAATTCCCCCAAATTAAACCTTACGTATCCGACACCCCGCCGATCACCTACTTCTGAAAATAGGTAAAGTGCCTCGTCTAAATGACGCTGCGCCACTTCATAATTACCCAGGGTTCGCGCAACATCCCCCATATTGTTCCGCGAATAGCCTAGACCACGCCGGTCACTGATGGTGCGTTTAATTTTGGCACTTTGCGCATATAGTTCCAGTGCTTTGTGGGACGCATCTAGCGCATGTTCAACATTACCTAAGTTGTGAAAACAAAGGGCAATGCCACGTTGATTACCACTGTGTTGGTGCATAACCAAACTTTCCTGGTAATAACGTCGTGCGGCTTCATGTTTGCGACTCAGGTGGCTAATGTTGCCTAAGGCCATCAACACATGCGCAACGCCCCAGCGATCCACGAGCGTGCGGTATAACGCTAAACTTTCTTCATGGTACATGATAGCTTTGTCATAATTGCCGGCCGTTTCTGCCACAATGCCCAAATTAAACAACGCCAACGCCACCCCCCGTTTGGCAGCCAAAGGGCGCAATATTGCCAAGCTACGTTCTAGCAACTGTCGGGCATCATCATACCGCGACAAACGCACCGTCAATGCCCCTTGAACCACCAAAAGGCGACCCGCCAAAGAGCGAAATTCGTCTACATCACTAGCCACGGTTTCTAACTGCAATAGGGTGTCATGAAATGTTTGCATCCCTTCCCTTGCCCAACTGCGCATATCGTAATAAAGAAACAAAGCCATAAGGCTGTTTTGCAACAGCTGTAATTCCCCTTCAGCAACTGCCCACCACCAGGCACGATGAATATTCTCGATCTCTTCGCGTAACGTGATCAGTGCTTCTTGTTGTTTATCCCTTTTAAGTGGGCCTTCTTGTTCTGCCAACAGCTTCAAATAATAATTGGCAAATCGTTTATCCAGCAATGCCTGATCTGCCCTGTCTGCATATTTTGCCTGGGTGAATTGGTAGAGGACTTCTGGAATTTTGTAGCGTTCGTTAGCGGTTCTCCGCAGCAAGGATTTATCCATGAGCGCAACCAGTACCGGCAGCGAGACATCCAATATGCTGATGGCGGCTGGTAAGCGAAAACCATCACGAAACAGGGTGAGGTTAGCAAAAGTTTTTTGCTCTTGATGGGACAACAACTGCCATGAATGTTCAAACACGGCACGTAAACTACGATGACGTTCAGGGATTTCGCGCAGCGGGGTGGTGAGAAAGTCAATGCTGTCCTGCATTTGGGCCACGATTTGGCGGCATGTCAACAGTCGTACCCAGGTGGCTGCCAATTCAATGCCCAAAGGTAATCCGTCTACTAATCGACAAATTTGTCCCACGAAAGGCACATTTTGCAGGGCAATTTGAAAATCTGGCTTAATTTGTTGTGCACGTTGCCAAAACAATTGATAGGCACTACTTTCCGGTAATTGATCGTCAGGGACGCAGGGGAAACGCTGGACCTCGAATAACCATTCCTCGGATAATTTCAATGTTTCTTGGGAAGTGGTTAAAATGGTTAGCTGATGGGATTGGCGCAGCAGTTGCCCAATGATATGGGTGGCACCATCCAAAACATGTTCCACATTGTCTAACAGAAGCAACAACTGTTTGTCTCGCAAGTAATTGATCAGTTGTATAGTTAACTCTTCGCGGCCAAAAAATTGGACTTCTAGCGTATCGACAATGGCGGGAATCAGATGATCGGCGGTGCTGATTTGGGTAAGGGGCACAAAGAAGACCCCGTTCGCATATTGATCGAGGACAGAATGGGCGACTTCGAGAGCAAGGCGGGTTTTACCAATGCCGCCAGGACCGATTAAGTTGAGTAAGCGACAATCTGTTTCTTTAAGCCGCTGTCGTATAGCAGCGAGTTCTTTTTGGCGTCCGACAAAGGGGTTGGCGATGCTGGGCAAATTGTAGAGGCGTGTGGGGGTAGGGGGTTCGGGGATGGGGAGTATGTCTGGTTGGGTTAGGGAAAATGCGGGCATTGCCAACTCATTGGCCAGTACTTGTTCATAAATAACGGCCGTTTCCGGTTCCGGTGTAATGCCCAACTCAGTTTTCAAATGCGTGGCATATTCCTGGTATTGGCGCAAAGCAGAAGTTCGTTGCCCTAACCACGCATACAATTTAATTAGCCAGCGTTGTGCCTCTTCGTCCAACCCATCCAACGCTGTCCATTGGCGGGCATAGGGCAGTGCATGGTCAAAATTGCCAACACTGCACTCCAATTCAATCAAATTTTGCCAGGCTGTCACCACATCCTGCCGAACCTGCTCCCCCTGAAAAAACTGCCAATCATCAAAACCAGGACTGTCTCTCAATGAAAAGCCAGCCATAAAATCTCCCCGATAAAAGGCGACTGCTTCCTTTAATAAATCTCGTTTTTTACTTGAATCAATTTCTTCTGTCGCGGCTCCCATACGTTTTTGAGATCACATCAACCTGTAACAAATCCTGAGATGCTTTGTCCCAATCCAGGCTCACTGTCTCCCGATCATAAACCATCCACTGCTTGCCAATCACTTTGTTCAAGACAGACAGTACGCGCCTTAAATTTCCCCGCCCGCGCTTTTCATTCGACTGCGGCCAAAATAATGCCATTAGGCTGCTGCGGCGATGGGGTTGCTGAGTCAACGCTAAATATGCCAACAACGCCACGGCTTTGCGTGTTTCAAAACGCAATGGCTGCCCATCAAGTTTAATTTCGGGTGTTCCTGATAAATTAACGTTTAAGACAGGCATCTTCATTACAATCATAATAGATAAAGTTTTTGCCACGGATTTTTACAGATTAAGCTTAAAATCCGTGCTAATCGGTGGCAAGGTACACTTTCGTAACACTTTCGGATCGCTTTGCAGCTATTGTACTAGAAACTGTAGGAAAATGAATGTGTGTGGGAGATCTGATCGGTTTCCAAAACCTGTCATATATGCAATTCAACGGAGAAACAAATGATGAAAAAAAGATGGTTATTATTAGCAACCCTCATATTAATTGTGACAATTTTGCCAACGACCAGTGCCTATGCTCTGCTGCAAAATGTGGCTGAGCTTGGCCCCATGCCCGATGCGGCAACACGCGTCAGCATGTTAGAAGATGGGCAAGATGTCGACGAACCCGCTGTCTATTTTGTTATATTCGACGATGCGCCGCTTGCCTCTTATCGTGGTGGAATACCAGGTTTGGCAGCAACTAACTCAAGAGCGTTAGGACAAGTCAAATTAGACCCTGATTCTGTTGCCAGCATTGCATACTTAAATTATTTAACCACTGAACATGCTGCTTTTGAAACCACCATGAACAATACGTTGGGACGTACAGTCGAGGTCGTGGGACGTTTTCAATATGCGATAAATGCCATTGCTATATACGCGACCCAGTCTGAAGCAGACACGATTGCTGGCCTAACGGCCGTTAACCATGTAATGCGTGAACAACTGCGCCAACTTCAAACCGATGCTGGCCCAGAATGGATTGGTGCTCCTGGTTTATGGGATGGCACAAATACAGGTGGGTTGGCTGGCACAAAAGGGGAAGGTTTAATTGCCGGCATTATTGATTCCGGTGTCAACAGTGATCATCCTTCTTTTGCCGAAGTTGGTCCAGTTGATGCGTATACCCATCTGAACCCTTACGATGATGCTAACCCATTGACTAACGATTACGTGGGTGCTTGTGCTGTTGTTGGGACGACCGTTGTTTGCAACGACAAACTCATTGGCATGTACGATTGTATGTCTGGCACAGGCATAGGTATTGGTTGTCCACAGACCCTCCTCAGCGGCAATGAAGTAGATGCCCTCCTGTCCGCCCCCACAACCAGTTTTACGCGCCGCATTTCCGGCGTGGCACCCCACGCCAATCTTATCACTTACAAAGCGTGTTTGCCTACCGGCAATTGTGTGAGCTTGAATACCGTATCTGCCATTGAGCAAGCTACCATAGATTTGGTAGATGTCATCAATTATTCGATTGGCGGCAGTTCTTCTGACCCCTGGTCAGATGCTGATGCCCTGGCTTATCTGGGTGCCAGAGATGCTGGCATTTTTGTTGCCACCTCTGCTGGAAACGATGGTCCCGGGGCTGCTACCATCGGCTCCCCGGCTGATGCACCGTGGATATTGTCTGTTGCGGCCAGCACCCACAACCGCACCTACAGCAATGGTCTGATCAACATGAGTGGTGGTGATACCACTCCCCCGCCGGATATTAACGGCCGTTCCATCACCACAGATACCATTTCTGCACCCATCGTTTACGCTGGTGAGGGTGTGTTTGGTAACGCGCTTTGCGCCGAAGGCACAGCAGAGGTACCCGTAAACCCATTCCCGCCGGGCTATTTCGCTGGTCAAATCGTTGTTTGCGATAGAGGTACCTTTGCCCGCACCGTCAAAGGTGATCATGTCCTGGCCGCAGGGGCCATCGGCATGATTCTCGCTAACGACGAAGCCAGTGGTGAATCGCTCAACGCCGACCCCCATTCCCTGCCCGCCGTGCATATCAGCTATGCCGATGGCGTTATCTTGAAGAATTGGCTTAAAGATGGGGGCACAGGTCACACTGGCAAAATTGCTGGCTCTGTGCTTGACTTAGCCAGCAGCAACGGCGATGTTATCGCCTCCTTTAGCTCGCGAGGACAAAACCCTGCCAATTCTAACTTCATTAAACCAGACGTTGCTGCTCCCGGGGTGGATGTGTATGCGGCCGTTCACTCCCCGCTTGGCAGTACGACTGACGAATACAGCTTCCTCAGCGGTACTTCCATGGCCAGCCCCCATGCGGCCGGTGCGGGCGTTTTGCTACGCGCCTTGCAGCCCACATGGACACCCGCTGAACTTCAATCGGCATTGATGACCACGTCCCGCAGCAGCATGGTCAAAGAAGATACCGTCACCCCAGCCGACCCCTTTGACATGGGTGCTGGTCGTGTTGACTTAACCGTTGCCGCTAAAGCGGGATTTGTCATGGACGAACAAGAACCAGATTATACCGATGCCAACCCCAGCACCGGCGGTGATCCCACAACCCTCAACATACCCAGCCTGGCCAATAACTTCTGCATTGGCAGCTGCAGTTGGACACGGGTTTTAAGCAGTACCCAATCCAGCAGTGTTACCTGGACGCCCAGTTACAGCGGTGACCCACTACTGAGCATCTCTGTTGCCGAGTCATTTGCTGCTGGCAGCTTTACCCTCGATGCCGGTTCCGCAAAATCAATCGACATTACAGCTACGATTGACCCTGCCGCCTTGCCCGACCAATGGGTATTCGGCACACTCATATTGACACCTGATGACGGCAGCATTCCTACCGCCCATATGCCCATCGCCGTTGTGCCGCGCACGGCCGCCAGCCATGCCGCCACCGGCTGGTCAGTGATTAAGTTCCCCACTCCACAGCCGGTTTGCACAGGTGTTGGGTTGGTTGGCCCCATCATTTATGACAATTTAGATTGTGGTTTTGGCTACGTGGGCGTTACCAATACGGCCGATGGCGATGTGGTGAAATTTGATTTCATTCACGCCAAATCAGGAGTTGTTTATGAATCCGGTCAGGTGGGCACTTGGCGGGCAGAAGATTCCGCCTGGGAGTTCGACATTCAACCGGGGAATACGACGAATCCGCCAACCTGGCCCCCCGGAGAATATTACATCCGCGTTGCCGAAGTGAATGGTTATCAAGATAACTTTGGCCAATTTAGTATCTTTATCAACCGGTTGGGTGCCAATATCACTGCCCCGATAGGCGGCACAAACTACAGCCCGGGTGATGCGATCAATGTCACCGGCGTGATCAACAAACTTGACCAGGCTGCTGCTGATACCACTATAGAAATACCAACGATTGGGGTGACTGGGGCAAACTACTTCTTGCGCCTGGTAGAACCTGATGGCACGGCTATTTACACCTCGACCCAACAAACGGCAAGCAATCTCGATGGCACATTTAGTTTCACAATTCCGGCCGGCACCACCAGCGGAGTCAATCCCGGTGTCGATGAAGGATTTAGCCGTAATCTGGCTATCCAACTGTTCGATGTCACCTGGAATGACGGTCTACATGATTGGGCAAGTGCTGGTAATGCGGGCGCAACCAATGTCAACATTGTGGTCGAACCGACAGGAGGGGACGAAGGATCCGTATCCGTGCAGACTTCGTTTGTTTCCTCTGTCGGTTGGGTGAAGCCAGACGAAACGTATCCCTTCAGTGTTATTGTGCGTAACTTCTCTGCTGATCCCATAACAAATGTCGCTGTGGAGATTGCCGATGTCGATGGTAGCAATTACAGTAACATTCTCACCCCACCGGCGGGGACAAGCGCCAATATTATCAGTGCCAGTGACGCGACTACCGTGACCTGGACAATTCCAACAATGGCGGCAAATTCTAGCCTTACCCTCGTTGTTCAGGCCCGTGCTGACAATCTCATCGAGGATGCCACTATCGTCTGGAAAGACATTTCCAGTACGGCCAGCATGACCTACACGGGAGCAGACCTGGGCGACCCGAACCTTGTTTCCACCGCCCACGGTCCCAAAGTTATTCCCATTAACGGCGCGTACAACAGCTCACGCTACGGCGACCGCCCCTTCCCTGTGGTGCAAGTCGATTGGTTTGACCGCAAACACCAACCAGAAAACACAGGCAGCTTGCTTTCTGACAAAATCAACTCACCCAATATCATCGGGTCAACCTTCAATTTATTCCAGGAAAACTCTTTTGGGCAACTGTACCCCAATGGCACACACCCTTCTAGCGACATTGCTCAAGCGGGCTTCAATGTAGACTGGAACGGTTATTATGACACAGCGGGCGATGGTTCGCCTGGCTCTGGCGATGACCAATTCTTCTTTACCACCCTTGATCCGCAAGGCACGTGCACCGGTGTCAGCAATTCCGCTTTGGCTGGTACGGGTATTTATGCCGACCGCATTGTCGATGGTCGCTATCAAATGCCGGGCACAACCGGTTACTATGGACAAGATAAATATGGCAGTGCTATTCCTGCGGCCGTTGCCGGTGTTGGCGCCTTGATGGCCGTTGATGATGCCTGTGGCCCCACGGGCAAAGCCGTATACGATGCTGCCCACATCGCCGACCCTGAAATTGATTACAATGATTATGACACCGACAAAGATGGTATCGTGGACTTCTTCATGATGGTGTTTGTCGGTTGTGGGGGCAATGGGGCATCCCAATTAGGGCCTGCGGGTTGTGACATCGGCAGAGGTGAACCATATGACAATATTGGGCCCCACAGATCCAGCCGACGCTATTAGTACACTGATCCTACGACTGGCTTAACTGGCTACATCTCTGACGACCAGCTAAAGAGCTTGACTGATGTGCCCCAATGTTGGCTCGACAATACCTATGCCCAATCAGATGATTGTGCCGCCAATGGCGGGTCAGGTGACGACAGCTTGCCGGTTTATGTGCGTGTTGGTCCTTATAACGTCAATCCTGAAACGGCGATTGAAAATGCCAGTGTCATTTCGCATGAATATGGTCATTCGCTTGGTTTGCCTGACTTTTACAGCTTGGGCAGCCGTGAAACTTATGGCAGTTGGAACTTGATGGCTTCTGACCACTCGCAAAATATGGATGTGTTTGGTAAACAAGAAATGGGCTGGATCGTGCCTGTGCCGCTGGGTCCCGATGACACAACGGCCGTTTCTGATTGGCGCGATTCTAAATTCGATACGGGTGAAATCCATTGGGAAACCCCCGCCGGGACACCTTACACCTTGTCTGCGGCTAATGGCAACCAAAACATCCACAATGGAGAAGCATACAATGTCAAATTGCCGACACCTTTGCTGCTTGACCCAACATTGGTTATCACCCCAGCCGTTGGCTTTGTGAGCGCGAGTGCCCCCACCCTTTGGTTCTCAGAGGCTGGCAATGATTTCGGTTGTGCGCCAACTACAGGCCATAATTTGGACATCTTCTTACCCCAGCTAACAGATGTAACCTTAACCGGGGATCAGAAAGTAATCGTAGAATTCAATTCTCTCTGGAATATCGAGTGGGATTATGATTATGGGTTTGTCATGTACACCACCGATGGTGACACATATACCGCCATGCCCTCGCTGAATAATTACACCACACCGGCGGCGCAAAACCCAAATGCCAATGGTTGCCAAACCACTTATGGCAATGGTTTAACTGGCACAACCGCTTCTTACCAGGCCGGTACTCAAGCTGTGGACAGAATTGTTGGCAATTATGATTACACTGGCGGTTTCCTCGTTGACCGCTATGACATGTCCGCCGCTGCTGGCAGTGACGACGTTGCGCTCCGTTTCTCCTACTCCACGGATCCTGGCTTTACGGCGCCCGGCTGGTTCATTGACGATGTTGTGGTCAAAATTGAAGAAACTGGACAGCCGGATGTGATCCTTTATCAAAGCAACTTTGATGATGCCCAAGAAGACCAGGTCTACAATGGTGGCTGTAAATCTGAAACTTGTGTGACAAGTGCCCCAACAGCGGGCTGGACATTTGTTTCCATCGAATCAGGTTCCCCGGCAGACAAAGGATACTATCTTGAAATGCGTGATCGCTCTGGTTTTGATTTTGACGGCAACGGCGAAAATGATCGTGGCCCCCTAGATTGGACACCCGGCTTGTATATGATGTTCACAGACGAAATACATGGCTATGGCAACACAGGGGCAGACAACCAACCGGCCCAAACGCCTGTAGATGCCAATCCAGTTGCCGGTAATGAAACCCCCGATTTGAGTGATGCCGCCTTTACCGATGGTGGGGTATCTTCTTATTCTGACAAGGGTGGTGGTTGGACCGACAACTACAACGATGGCAGCGGCAGTTGGATTCACGCTTTTGATTGTATGGAATTCACGGTTAATAGCATGAGTGGTGAGGAAACAGGCGGCGGTGCAGGTGGTTCAAACGCTGTGCCTGGTGACTTGATAGGTGATGTGACTTTTACGATGGGCAACAGTTGTGTGGACTTCAGTTATCATGCCTGCGGCGCAGCAACGGCCGTTAACAGTGTTACCATCAGTAACTTACCTAGCGATGAAGTGAACTTAAGCTGGGGGGGCGAGTCGGAAGCATATGAAATTTGGTGGGATGTGAATAATCCTTATTTCACACCCGGGACAGATTGCGGCGCAGCCAGCAACTGTGCGGCCACTACTGGCGGCGACTTTACCCACAGTACAGGTGGAGTAGGCAATGCAATGAGCAATTATTACTACATTGTTGTGGGCGCTAACGCTTGTGGTGACCAGGTAGGGGATGCTTCGAATAACCACACGGCTGAGTTCGATTTTGCGATAGAACCTGGGAATTAACCAATGCGGAGTGTGGAGCGCGGAATTGTTCCGCGCTCCATGCGCTATATTTGGGGACAAGAGAAAATAGTGGCTCTTTAGGATCTGAAGGGGTCATATAAAATTTGCATCGAATTTGCGCGAATTAGGTGAACCACAAAAACACCCTGTTTTCCCTAAACAAGAAGGAGTACCTAAAAAGTGAATTGGACCGTGATGGTAGTGGATGATGAGGTC